>CAYNCR010000245.1:0-4477 GCA_964395575.1 uncultured Desulfohalobiaceae bacterium | reverse complement strand
GGGCCCCTGAGCGAAGACCCTTCCTTTATCCAGCTCTGCGAAAACGCGGGGCTCGCCTTCATCGGTCCTTCCGCTGCGACGTCGTACAATGCCGCGGACCGGCTTATCTGCAGACAGCTCATGCAGCAGGCCGGGGTTCCCGTCGTACCGGGAACGTATGCGCTCCCCCCGGACAGGAGGGGAGAACGCGACGCCCTGCGATTCGTCGAGGCATACGGTTACCCTGTTTTTCTCAAAAAAGCCGCTGAAGGCGATTCGGACCCCCTTGTCGCCTCCTCCTCCCGAGATCTGATGAACGGGCTGGACCGATTGCGTCAAAGCTCGAGCACTTCCGGCAAGGGGCCCAGGATTTATCTGGAACAGGGAATCCCCGATTGCCGGCATATCGAGGTGCAACTCCTCGCGGACAGGCGCGGCAATGCCGTGTACCTGGGAACCCGCGACTGCTCCCTTCGGCTCGGAGGCCAAAGGATGCTTGCTGCGGGCCCGGCGAAGCTGCCCTCCCATCTCGAGGAAAGACTCTGCCGGGACGCTGTTGCCGCGGCTCAGGCAGTGGGCAACGTAAACAGCGCCTCCGCCGGATTTCTCGTGGACAAGGAACAGAATCACTTCTTCCTGGGCCTGACCACACGCATCCAGGAAGGGCACACAGTCACCGAAGCACTGACCGGCCTGGATCTGGTTCGGGAGCAGATTCGCTTGGCGGCCGGTTATTCCCTCCCGTTCGCCCAACAGACCATTCAGCCCCGGGGCCATGCCCTTGAGCTGCCCATCCGGGCCCAGGATCCGGCGGATACCTTCCGTCCCCGCCAGGGTACGGTGGAAATTTACCAATCTCCAGGCGGACACGGCATTCGGCTGGACGGCACCATCTACCAGGGTTACGAGCGTCCGCCCTTCTACGACCCGCTCCTGGTCAAGCTCACCGTATACGGCTACAGCTGGACCGAAGCGGTGGACCGTCTCCGTCGCAGCCTGGACGGATTCCATATCCAGGGCATCCCAACCACCCTTCCCTTTTACAAAGAGCTCATAAAAGACCCGGAATTCCGGGAAAAACGCTTCCACACCAACTTCCTGGAAGAGCGCCCCCACCTGCTGCAGCACCGTGAGGAAACCTCGGACCTCAATCGGTTTGCTCGCCTCCTGGCGGAAATCAACGCCTACGGATACAACCCCTACGCCTCGCTGGACTAGTCTGCTGAAGATCCTTCCCCGGCCTGCTTGATTTTTGGCGGTTTAAAAAACCACATAGATTGCATCGGCCCGCAACCTCAGATATCCTGAATTGTATATGATGACCTCTGTCCGGCTGCCTCCGGGCCGAAACGGTCAGGATTCACCAAGAATTGTCCACCCTGAAAGCCGAGAGCCTATGCAATCCATCTCCCATTCCCGTGAGCCGCACGGCGCATATGCCCACTCCGGGAAGGTGTTCAGTGTCGTCCTTCTGTGTCTGCTCCTCAGCCTGCTCCTTGCCACGTATCCCGGCACTTCCGAGGCACGCACTGTCAACGCCCTGTCCGTGCGTGTTCAGGGCAGCATCAATCCGGCCCAGTCCGAAATGCTCGCCTCGGCAGTGGAGGAGTGCCAAGCCCAAGGGTACGATCTCCTCCTGCTCAGCATGGACACTCCCGGCGGTCTGGGCCAAAGCATGCGGGACATGGTACAGACCGTGCTCAACGCGCCCGTTCCGGTCGCCACCTGGGTGGGTCCTCGTGGCGCGAGGGCCGCCTCCGCCGGGACCTTCATCGTGGCCGCCTCCAGCGTGGCCTCCATGAGCCCGGAAACGAGCATCGGGTCCGCCTCTCCGGTTAGCGCCGGGGGCAAGGAAGTCTCGGACACCATGAAAAAAAAGATCGAAAACGACTTCGTGAGCCTCATTCGTGGTGTGGCGTCGGAGAAGGGCCGCAACGTGGAATGGTACGAAAAGGCGGTCCGCGAGGCGGCGAACATTTCCGCATCCGATGCCGAGGAGATGAACGTGATCGATCTCCTGGCGGATTCCCCCGAGGATTTGATGCGCCAGATCGGGGAACAGGGCCTCACCCTGGACGGCGAAACCGTCACCTTCGGTCCCGAGGAGTTCAGCATCACCTCCTATGAGCCCAGCTTTCGCTTCCGCATCTTCTCCTGGCTCCTGCACCCGCAGATCGCCTATTTCCTCCTGCTCGGCGGAATTGCCGGCCTCTTCTTCGAGCTCTCCAATCCCGGGGCCGTCTTTCCCGGTGTCCTCGGCGGAATCTGCCTGGTCCTGGGGCTCTACGCCATGGCGGTACTCCCCGTTACCGTCGCGGGGCTCCTGCTCATCTTCCTGAGCGTGCTCCTGTTCATCCTGGAGCTGGCCATCGCCAGCTACGGGCTGCTCACCATCGCCGGCGTGGTCAGCCTCTTCTTCGGGTCCGTGCTCCTTTTCAACTTCGAGTACGGGCTGGCTTCCCTCCCCCTGGCCACGATACTGCCCACGGTCCTGGTGATCAGCGCCTTTATCGCCCTCGCCCTGTATCTGGTGGCCAGAGTCCAGCTCAAACCCCACACAGTCGGCTCCGAGGGCATGAAGGGCCTCGTCGGCCGCGTCACCCGCTGGGAACAGGAGCGGGGCCAGATAATGGTTCGTGGGGAGCTCTGGCGGGCCCGCTCCAAGAGCGGGGGGGAGCTCGCCCCGGACACAACCGTGCGCGTGGTGGACATCCAGGGGCTCTACCTCGTAGTGGAGCCGGTGCCTTCGGACGAGGAGGCAACCGGAAGCGAACAGGGCACCCCTTCGGAGACATAGGACGGAGGACGGAGGACGGAAGACGGAGGACAGAAGACGTGGGGAGTCGTGCTCGTATCCGCATAAGATATTCCCGGCCGACCCGGGCACAACCAAGCATGAAAATGCCGCGAGGCATTAGCGGGTGGAACGCTGAAGCGCAGGGTTCATCACGGGTTTCCCATGAAGGGATACGCGACACCTCCGTCGATATTCCCGGTCTCTCGTACTTTGAGACAGGATTCAATTTATGTGTCTTCCCTTTTGGAGCGGACTCGATGTACCTTGCGCGGTTCCAACAAGGCCATGGTGTATTATGAACCCCAGCGAAGCGTTCCACCCGCTATTGCCTCGCGGACAATTCCCCGATAAATCAATAAGTTGAGCGCAATTTCATATAAAAAAACACCAACAAAGCCCTTTCCCGCGGGGCGCGGATAAGCCGACGGGAAGAGGGCGCAAACAAGGGAGTCGGACATGGAATCCTTAGGCTACACCCTGGCAATCCTCCTCATTCTGATCATTCTCTTTCTCTCCTCCGCGATCCGGATTCTGCGGGAGTACGAACGCGGAGTGGTCTTCCGGCTCGGCCGCATCCTCAAGGCCAAGGGCCCGGGCCTGATCCTGCTCATCCCGGTCATCGACAAGATGGTCAAGATCTCCATGCGCATCATCGCCCTCGACGTGCCCAGCCAGGACGTGATCACCAAGGACAACGTGAGCGTCCAGGTCAACGCAGTGATCTACTACCGGGTTGTGGATCCGGTGAACGCGGTCATCCAGGTGGAGAACTACAACTTCGCCACCTCGCAGCTGGCCCAGACCACACTGCGCAGCGTCTGCGGCGCGCGCGAGCTGGATGAGATCCTGGTCCACCGGGCCGAGCTCAACAACCAGATCCAGGAGATCCTGGACGAGCACACCGACGCCTGGGGCATCAAGGTGACCAATGTGGAAATCAAGTACATCGATCTGCCTCAGGAGATGCAGCGGGCCATGGCCAGGCAGGCCGAGGCGGAGCGGGACCGCCGCTCCAAGGTGATCAACGCTGAGGGCGAATTCCAGGCCTCTCGGCGCCTGACGGACGCGGCCAAGGTCATCAGCCGCTATCCGCAGGCCCTGCAGCTTCGCTACCTGCAGACCATGCGGGAGATGACCTACGAGAGCAAGGCCTCCACTATCATCCCCGTGCCTTTGGAGATGTTCAAGTACATCGCCAGCAGGGAAACCACCGAGGAGGAGCTTGCGCCGGACGAAGAGCCACCGGAGGAAAACCCGGACCTGGACACGGGCCTTGACTCGGAACAGGACCCGGACAAGCCCCCTTTTGATCCCGGCGAGTCCCCGTAATTCGCCACTCTGGGGGAATCGCGACTGATCCAACTGCTCCGTGAGCCGGGCTTATGCCCGGCTCTTTTTTTTCGGACCACTAGGTGCCGTTTCTGGCCTCATCCCCCCCTGGAGTTGCGTACGCCCGTTCTTTTCCTTTAAAACCGTCTCCGGCCCCTCAGATGCCTTTTTCGAACAGGCAAGCCGCACGGATCGCTCGGGCCGAATCCGGTCGAGATCCCAGACCCGGCCCCTTGACGTATTCCGCCCTGCGAAGTGGTATGGGCTCAACATCTTGAATCCTTGGAACATCGTAACTATTCACCACCCCACTGATCATTGTAAGCCGACACGGGGTATTTTGAATCATTTCAGCGGAGACGATGCCAGATT
>CAYNCR010000244.1:0-4501 GCA_964395575.1 uncultured Desulfohalobiaceae bacterium | reverse complement strand
TCCATGCCGTAGTCGGACTCCAGCAGCGAGGCAAGCTCGGTCAGATCCAGGGAGGAGAGCCCCAGATCACGGGTTAGATTCGTCTCTTCCGTGATGCCGTGGGTCGGCAATCCGGTCAGCCGGGCAAGCGCATGCCTGAGCGCGGAAGCTTCGGTCACTTTGTCTTCTTTTGGAGTCTCATCCGCTCCCTGCTCCACCCATCTGGCAACCTCCCGGCGCAGAATCTTCTGGGTAGACGGCGTGCGGGGAAAGTCATCCTCCGGCCAGACAGAGACGCCGCTGATACGCTGATGCGGCTCCAGCTGCCTGTTGGCCTCGCGCAGCACATAATCGGGGTCCGCGCCATCGGAAAGGATGACCGCGTGCACACGAAGGTCCCCGTCGAGCCCGGCGGCCCCCACGACCGCGCAGTCCCGTACACCGGGCAAGCGGCTCACCATCGGCTCCACGTCTTCGGGATGGACATTGACCCCCTCGGCGGTGACGATCACGTCCTTCTTGCGGCCGCGATAATAGAGGCGCCCCTCCTCGTCCCGCTCCACGATGTCCCCTGTGTGCAGCCAGCCGTCTTCGTCCCCGTCCCGCGAGGCATCCTCCTGCCCGAAATATTCGCGAGAAATGTTGTTTCCGCGGAGCAGGAGCTCGCCGTCCTCGGCAATACGCGCCTCCTGGCCCTCAAGGAGCTTGCCCAGCGAGCCTTGCGCGGTGCGAAAAGGGTGATTCAGGGCCACGATGGGGCTGGCCTCGGTGAGCCCGTACCCCTGCACCGGAATAAAACCCAGCCCCCGCCACCAAGCCTCCACCTCGCTACTCAGCTCTGCCCCGCCCACGACAAGGGCCCAGAAGCGCCAGCCAAGAGAAAAGTGGACCCGGCGGTAGCGCCAGATGCGGAAAAGGGAACGGGACCGGGCGGATTCCCGCACCCGGTCCGGGGAAGGCAAGGCGAGCCTGCGCTCCAGATAATCCCCGAGCTGCCGGATCATGCGGGGGACGGCCACCAGGGCGGTGACCCGTTCCCGCCGGATGACCTCCACAACCCGGCCCGGGGCGAGCTCCCGGGAAAAGACCGAGGAACCTCCCAAGAGGACAGGGATGAACACGCCCAGGGCCTGGCCGAACATGTGGCTGAGCGGCAGGAGATTGAGGATGCGCACGGGCTGGACGGGACGCAGGTACGGGGTGTATCCGGCCATCTCCCGGGCGATGGGATTGAGATCCGCGCAGATGTTCTTGTGCCTGTGCACCACCCCCTTGGGCCGGCCCGTGGTACCGGAGGTGTAGATGATCTCCAGGACGTCCTCCGGACCGATCGGGGAGCGGGGTATTTCGGCCCGTCCGGCAGAAGCGGGCAGCTCCGTCAGCCGCAGCGCGGCAACGGAGAGCCCGGAACCATCGCGACCGCCGTCCACCAGGATCAGGGCCGCCCCTGTCTCGCGGGCCACGGACTCCACAAATTCCGGGGAAAAGCGGGCCTCCAGCGGAACGAGCTCCACACCCAGAGCCGTTCCGGCCCAGAAGGCGGCGACCCATTCCGCACAGCTCTCGGCCCAGAGGATTAGGCGGTCTCCCTTGGTCAGGCCCCGCTCAGCAAAGTATTCGGCGTATGCCGCAATCAGGTCCCGCAGCTCGCGGTAGGAAAAGATCCGGGTACGATACCCCGTGCTGTCCCGGAGCGCCTCGCGCCCGCCGAGGCGGGGCATCCGGTCCAGAAGATCGCCGAGTGTGGTCAGATGCATACACGGCTCCGGAAAACCTATTCAGAGGGAGTGAGCAGGTGCTTCAGCTCGGCGAGCTCCAATGTATTGGCCACGTCCCCCCGCTCCAGCCACCCTCGCCTGGCCTGGTCCAGCCCGTAACGGATCAGGTCCAGGCCGGCGGAGTTGTGGGCGTCCGTGGACACCGCCAGCCAAGCCCCCGCCTCCTTGGCCATGCGGATGTACGCGTCATTGAGGTCCAGCCGATCCGGCTGGGAGTTGATCTCCAGAATCACCCCCCTGTCCGCGGCGCCCCGAATAACCCGCTCCATATCCGCCTCGTAAGCGGGCCGGCTCTGCAGCATACGGCCCGTAGGATGGGCCAGGATGCTGCAGCAGGGATGATCTAGAGCGGCAAGCAGGCGATCCGTCTGTTTCTGCCTGGAGAAATTGAACCCCGAGTGCACCGCGCAGACCACCAGATCCAGGCGACGGAGAATGTCCTCCTGCAGGTCCAGCCCGCCATCGGGCAGGATATCCACCTCGATGCCCTTGAGCAGGGTCGCGCCCCTGCCCTTGGCATTCACAGCGTCGATCTCCTCCAGCTGCTTCAGCAGCCGCTCCCTTCCCAGCCCCCTGGCCACGGAGAGCCTCTGGCTGTGGTCGGTCACCGCCAGATAGGCGTATCCCCTGGCTTCAGCCGCAAGGGCCAGATCGCGCAAGCTCTCCGAGCCGTCGCTGTAATGGCTGTGCACATGGAGGTCCCCGCGAATGTCCGCGGCGCTCACAAGCTCGGGCAATGTCCCGTTGGCAGCCGCCTCCAGCTCCCCCAGATCCTCGCGCAGCTCGGGCTCCATGTACTTCAGGCCCACGGCGGCGTAGACTCCGGATTCGGTCCCGCCGGCGATCTGTTCCTCGCCCTGGTAGATTCCGTACTCGTTGATCTTGTACCCCAGATCCTGGCCCATCCTGCGGACCGCGATGTTGTGGGCCTTGGATCCGGTGAAGTAGTGCAGGGCCGCGCCAAAGCTCTCCGCAGGCACGACACGCACGTCCACCTGCATCCCGCCCCGAAGCACCACGCTGGTCCGGGTCTCGCCCTGCATCAGGACCTCGGTGACGTCCTCGTACGCCACAAAGTGGTCCATGATCCGGCTGTTGTTCTCCGCCTGGACCAGGATATCCAGGTCCCCCACGGTCTCCTTCCGTCTGCGGTAGCTGCCCGCGATCTCCAGCTTTTGGATTCCGGGACCCTGCCGGAGGTACTCCGCGAGCACCTCCGCAACCTCTTCGGCAGCCGAGAGCGGAAAGCGGCGCTCCTGCTGCGCCGCGGGCCGCTCCAGCTCGTGCAGGATCTTCTCCTCCGTTTTCTTCCCGAAGCCCTTGAGCTCCCGAATCCGGCCCTCCCCGGCGGCCTTTTTCAGGTCCTCGGGGCCGCTAATCCCCAGCTCTTGGTACAGGGCGCTCACCTTCTTGGGCCCCAGTCCCTCCAGATCCAGCAGCTGGAGCAGCCCGGAGGGGAGCTTTTCCCGCTGCTTTTGCAGGGCACTCATATCCCCGGTTTTCACCGCCTCCTCGATCTTGGCCGCCAGCTCCTTGCCCACGCCCTGGATCCGGGTCAGATCCTCGCCCTGCTGGACAACATCCGCGAGACGCCTGGGATAGCCGCCCACGATCCGGGCGGCATTGCGATAGGCCCGGACGCGGTACTGATTGGCCCCCTCGATCTCCAGCAGATCGGCCAGGGTGGTGAACATTTCCTCCAGATCGCTATTGTGCACCGGCATAGTGCGCTCCCCATATCCGCGTGAATGGATCGCCTCCTCCACCAGAAGCAGGGCTTTCTCCAACCCATGCAAAGAGGGTACACTCGGACACACCGCTTTTCAATACAGGGCAGCTTCGGTGGAAATCGCCAGTTGGCTAGCACCCCTCTCGACTGGAATCATTCAGTGGGGAGGAATCGCAACTTTCAGGGACGCAGAAGCCTTTTTCTCACCACAGAGACGCTGAGGGCGCTGAGGGGCCACAGAGGGGGCTTTTTTTCGGTGAATTCCGCAAAACAAAAAGGGCTCACGCCCATGGCGGGGAACGGAACGAAGCAGAACCTGGATGGGGCCGGATTCAACTGCAATGCCAACTAGGGGTTGAACACTAGATTGTCTTGTGATCTATTGGTAGACAATCCCTTTTCATGCATCCCTCCTTCAATCCGGAGGCATGACCCATACGCACCCAGGGCTTCCTCCCCTTCAGATTGCCTTTTTGCCCTTCTCTCCATCTATTGTCCTAATGTGGCAGGGAGGATAATTGAAATGCGTTATAATGGATAGATATAGCTGAATAATACTTGAGGTAAGTTGAAATATAAGGCTTCGCGGTATATGGCACGTAGGTTCATTTTATTGATACATCTGAACCATTAGAGGCTTTGGTTCAATTTTCAATCTTTTGAAGCTTTCCTGGTTTTATTATGACACAAAAGCCATCATATCAAGTTTACGATTCTAGTTTAAATGAAGATGAAGAATATGCTCCACCTTATGGTGATGTTACAGAGTTAAATACTTGTCGTATAATTCTCGATTCTGTTGGCAAAGAGACTCTTAAAGACATAGCTAAAGACGCTATTGATCTGCTTGAAACTTCTGTATCTATTTATGAAAAAAACGGTGATTATGCCATGGGAATTTTTTCCTCTGGCTGGTGCCTTTTGATGGATGATGCTTCTAGACGGCTTTGCAATACCGAGGACAACTACGAGGCCTTAACCTGCGGCAAATGGCTTTGCCATGAGTGTTGCTGGA
>CAYNCR010000243.1:0-4515 GCA_964395575.1 uncultured Desulfohalobiaceae bacterium | reverse complement strand
TCCGGATCTGGTGGAGAAGTTTATTCAGGTTTTGCAAGAGATTGATTCGGAGTGACTGATTCTTACGGCTATTAGTCCTGCCTAATAATCATTATTAACATGTAAAACTTAGCTGAAGAATGCCTCAAAATCATGTGCGGTAGATTCATTCTTTAGGCTGAGCCTGTGCATTTAGAAAGCCACTTCAAAGTTCAACTACTTCAGCCTGATCCGTTCTTGGGTGTCCCTTGAATACCGTACAGACCCAAGTGGTGTGGAGGCCTTCCAAGCAGTATTTTGCTGGAGGTGGAGGGTGGATCCGACGCGGTTTTGCCCTGGATGCGAGTCCTGATTCTTGAGCCAAAAGTGAAAGGACATCGATATTGCGGCGCAAAGGAGCACAATCCCCATCCCGAACCCTATATCCTGGGCAAACCGCCGCCATCCTCGAGTATGGCTGCCGGTCGCCTCTTTTTTCCGGAAGTTCCAGCCGGAAGCCCTCTTTCGCGATTTCAGGGCCAGACAGGCAGCGGAGGCAACTTCCGGAATCTTGTTCTGGTCCCCATTTGCAGTGTCAAAGGGCAGGGAGATGTTCTGAGCTACAGTCAATGACATCCCTGATTGAGCCGCTATAGCGGTCCCCAATCCACTCCATCGAGCCCCTTTGCCCGTCAGCACAACCTTTTCCACTCTTGCATTCGGGCGCTCCTCTTGAAAACGCCGAATCGATCGGGTCAACTCATTCCGGGCAATTCGTGCACATTGGCTAAGCGCCGCATTCTGCGCAGACGAGGACGTTTCTTCTCTATCTGAAACGGGTTGAAAGTATCTGCCCCGCTCTATTCCCTCTCTGGCCTCCTCTCTGGACTTTCCCGTTCTGTCCGCCAAAACGCGCGCTAGGTCCTCCGTCCCTGTCCAAAATCCATCCGAGTGCTCCAGTCGCCCGTTCCACAGGTAAACAACCGTGCTTCGCGTGCGGCCCAATTGCCAGACGACAGAGCACGAATCCCGATTTTCAGGGGAACTCTGCGATCCCAGCTCAGCCAGGGAGCTGGGAACCAAATCGATGCAATCCGGTTCCAGACCGAAATCCCGAAGAGCACGGCTCCATTGTGCTACTGTGCTTCTGGGCAATGCCGCCGCAAGGACCCGACACATCCCTTCCGGTGTTTCCTTCAGAAGATAGGCGTCAAAGAGGAACTCCCCGCTGTTCATGGACAGGGATGATGCCATTTCCCCGGGCAAGGCGCGCTCAATCTTCTTCCTGGAGGAGAATGGAAAATCCAGCTTTTGCAGATGGGCTCGGTTTTGCCCCAGGCCCAATACGACCTTATGGCCGGAAAGACCCGCCTTCTGCACGCGTTCAGCTGTATAGCGTGCAATGCTGCGGACGTCTTTCACGTCGGGAGGCAAGTCCAGTACAAGCCAATCCATCAGGCGCATTCCGCTCCAATTTTTCTGTAGCTGGGCAACGGCCACCCGGCCGTCCCAAACTTCCAGGGTCAAAACTTTTTGCAGCATATAAGGGCTACCTTCCCGGCCTTTTCCAGGCTGCTCACGTCACGCTTTCGCAAGGAAACCTCCTTCCCCGCCAGCTTTGTTCCTGTCTGACCACAAGGGTACCCTTTATGTCGTCTCTCTCGGCTCTCAAATTAAGTCCCGAAGCAAAATTTGCTGCCACGGGACTTACAAGGCTATGTCCTGTAAACCTCCCCCAAGAACACGATCTTTCAGCTGGCGCCGGGCCGCCGGTTTGGTCGATAATAGGGAAGAGAATTCCAGCATGCGTTGGAGGGGGCTCAGACGCCTGTGTGTAAACGCTCAATATCATGGCAGGAAAGATCGATTTCCATTTTCGGGGTTCACTGCTCGCGAATTCCGATTCCTGAAACCAAACCGCTCGCTCTATTCCAAGAGTCCAGTCACCCTATTTCTTCCTGAATCAGGCAATTCACCGAACGCCCTTTTTTGCTGCGCTCAGCGAACACCGGTCTCTCAGGGATCTCTTCAAACTCATCCTTGCAACTGGTAGCATCAAAAATGAGTATCCCTGTGGGAACATGGGTAACGTTGAGTCAAAAGCATCCTCTGAAGGGAGGATTTGTGCTTCCCAATCCGGCAAGGAACTTGCTTGTGCTGCTTCTGGCCTGTGTGGCTCTCGGCCTGGCCCACGGCACGGAAAAGAGCCAGAATGAACAAAAAGCCGACAGCGGCTCTCTGTCAGGGGCGGAGCGGACAAGACCCGGCAATGCCTCAGGCAAGCCGGGGTATAAAGAAGGCGAGTTGTTGGTCAAATTCAAGGAGGGCACCACTCGCTACCAAGCAGAACATGTGACATACGCCAAGCAAATGGCTGTCTCCAGACGCTACAAAAACCTCTCCCGGAGGAGCCGAGGACGCTTTGCCCTGGTCAAATCCCAGGCCAGCACCCAGAAGATGCTCCAGGACCTGAGGGAATCCCCGCACGTGGAAGCCGCCTCTCCCAATTATATCCGCCATATGGCCGCAGCTCCGAACGACACCCGGTATTCGGAGCTCTGGGGGCTGAATAGGATTGAAGCCCCAAATGCCTGGGAGACTGCGACGAACGCCTCGAAATTCATTATTGCCAATATCGACTCCGGGGTGGACCATACCCATCAGGACCTGGAAGCCAACATGTGGCACAATCCGGACGAAAGCCTAAACGGGACGGATGACGACGGAAACGGCTATGTGGACGACATCCACGGCATCAACGCCATCGCGGACAACGGGGCCCCCATGGACAATGACGGACACGGCACCCACACTGCCGGAATCAGCGGAGCGGTTGGCAACAACGACCAGCTGGTCACCGGAGTCAATTGGGAAGTCCGAATCATGGCCCTGAAGTTTCTGAATATCGAGGGGAGCGGGACCATAGCGAACGCGATCGAGTGTATGGATTACGTGATCGAGCAAAAGGAGGAGGGGGAGAACATCGTGGCCATCAACGCCTCCTGGGGCGGAGGAGGCCGCAGCGATGTCGTGAGGGATGTCATCGCCCAGCTCGGAGATCTGGGCATCATTTTCTGCGCCGCTGCGGGAAACGCCGGTATGGATCTCGACAAAGGCCCCTTCTATCCGGCTTCCTATGATCTGGACAACATCCTGGCCGTGGCCGCCACGAACCAAGAGGACAATCTGGCCTCCTTCTCCAACTACGGCCTTGCAACCGTCAACCTCGGCGCGCCCGGCACCAGAATCCTGAGCACCCTGCCCGGAGGCGGATACAAACCATCACAGTCCGGAGATATATTCTTCGACGACATGGAATCCGGAGAGGGAAAATGGACCCACTACGGAAGCGAGGATAGCTGGAAGATCACCGAAGAGCAGAAAACCACCGCGCCCTCAGGAAATCATACCTGGAGCGACTCCAACGACACCAAATACAGCAATGACACCAATGCCTCGCTTGAAGCGGATCAAACTGTGGACCTGAGCCCACAAACAGGCGAAAATATAGCCATTGGCAGCCAGCTCAAATACGCTCTGGAGCATCCCTACGACAAACTCTGGCTGGAAATCTCCAATGACAACGGAACGAGCTGGAGCCCCCTTTGGTCCTTTACCCAAAGCTCAAGCTTCTGGAGTCTCCGGGCCTTTTATCTTCCGGAAACCTCTAAAAACAATGCTTTCCGATTCAGATTCCGCCTCCAAACGGACGAATCCATTACCAAAGAGGGAGTCTATATCGACGATGTGGGACTTGGCACAGGATCAGGGTCCAACGCTACTGGCAAATACTGCGGAACCTCAATGGCCACGCCCTTCGTAACCGGCGCTGTTGCCCTGATGGCAGCGGCACATCCGCAAGAGAGCATGCTCACCCGAAAGCACCGGATCCTGGCAGGGGTGGATCATGTGGATGACCTGGAAGAGAAGGTTTTTCAGGAGGGACGGCTCAATCTGTCGAACTCGATTTCCACTGTCCCAAAGGCGTGCTCCCACGACATATCCCCCACAAGCCTCTCTTTCGAGGCCGAGGGAGGACAAAAGGACGTTTCCATCGACGGGAGATACTCCGACTGCAACTGGTCCGCATCAAGCAATCTTTCCTGGGCAAGTGTCAGCCCTCGCACCGGAAAAGGCAATGGTCTCGTTACAGTCTCGGTCAAGAGCAACAGCCAATCCTCCTCGAGAGAAGGCACGGTACCCATTGCCGGCAATGAGCTGGAGATCACACAATCCGCCTCCAGTGGATCAGGAGGTGGTGGTGGATGCATCTATAATCCCAAATCCTCCCTCTCCTTGTCTCCATTTATTATTGTTTTGTTATTAACAATCGTATATAGATCTATTGGGAAATACAAGCAGTTATCAAATCGTGGATAATTTTCAAAACAGGATAATGAATGAATTATAATAGCACGAAATATTGCATCATATTGGGTGTGGTCCTCTCCTTAACCATTGCAAGCATTTCCTGTCTTTCCTACCCAAAAAGGCAACACAGTGAAGAAAAATCTTACAAAGAATATATTGTACAGTTTGAAAAGGATGTCCAGAAAA
>CAYNCR010000242.1:0-4526 GCA_964395575.1 uncultured Desulfohalobiaceae bacterium | reverse complement strand
CAGGAGGATGCTTCAGTATTTCTTGAAGTGTGCAGGGATATGGGGATCCCTGGGGCTTTGGAGCGTTCTCGTTCCGGAAATTGGAGCATATGGGGACAGGTTCACTATTGAAGAATGCGAGTTTCTTTCTGGTCACGAACAAGGTGCAGGAATTCGAGCGAGTGCCCGGGATTTTGCTCGAGGACTGGAGCGTCTCCAATTAAAAAGAGAGCATATGGGGATATCCATGATAGCGGATGTCAACTCAATCCTGCACCCATTGCAGACAAGGCACAGAGAGAGGCACAAGGTGACAGGCATATCTTTCATCTCACTGCCCATACGCCAGAGGGGTTATTGACGCGCTCCGTCCAGTGCGCTAGAGTTACTTTCGAATTATCGACAATCGTTTTCTCCTTGTATTCCAGCATCCCGGAACACGGTGCGAATCCGTGGCGGTCCCGCCGCTGTGATCGGGGATGAGGTTCCGCAGAGGGCGAGAAGCCCGGCCACTTCCAGGGCCCACCCTGGGGGGAAGGCCGCGGGATCCCAGATGATCCGAGAGCCAGAAGACCTGCTGGAATACCGGTGAATCCGGCGCTCCGATGGCAAAGGGGCCCGGAAGGGACTTATGTCCTTTCCGGGCCCCTTTTTTATTGTGGTCCAACCCCAAACCAAGGAGGCAGTTATGCAGAGCAGGAGCCGAATCAAGTCCTATCGTCGCAGGTGCCTGAAGATGGGCAAAAACACTGGGCTTGCCCATTACATCCTGCTCAAGCCCGGATCCGGGAAACAGGCCCGAAAGTAGGACGAAACCCTGATTACCCGGGCCGGAGCCGATACCTCCCGCTCCGAGGCGGAGAGGGGCTCCGGCCCGGGGCTTTTCCGTGCGATGGAACCCGCAAGGAAAGAAGGAGAGGACCGTGATGAGCTATTCGCATGAAATGGACGGCAGACAAGGAGCGCGTCGGGCCAATACCGGATACGGCCCCAGGCTGAGCGTGATGGACATCGGCCGCGAGGATCGCCTGGCGGTGATCGATCCCGAGTCCGCCCTGTGGCACATCGTGCCCCGGGAGGAGCTTCCGCGCGCACTTTCAGGGGACCTGGCAGAGACCGAGGACAAGCGCGAGGAGCACTTGCGGGAAATGGAGCATCTTCGCTTCGGCCTCAGCCCTTCGGCTGTGTACTTCAATCCCACGGAACGCTGCAACATGAACTGCAGCTACTGCTATATCCCGGAAGAGATCCGCGGCAACGGAGCGAGCATGGACCCGGATCGCCTCTGCTGGGCCCTGGAGTCCCTGTCCGGCTATTTCCGGCAGGTTCTCCCCGAAGGGGCTCGTCCCCAGCTCATCTTCCACGGGAGCGAGCCGATGATGGCCAAGGATGCGGTTTTCCGCGGCATCGAGGCCTTTTCCGGCGAATTCGACTTCGGGATCCAGACCAACGGCACCCTGTTCCGGGAAAGCGATCTGGCCTTCCTGCAGGACCACGAGGTGGGCATCGGCCTTTCCCTGGACGCCCCGGAGCAGGACATAGCCGCCAAAAACAGGAAGAACTGGGCCGGAGAGGGGACGTTCCAGTCTGTGCTCGGGGTGATCAGGCAGCTCGAGTCCTATCCCGCCTTCAACGTGATCACCACGGTGACCAAGGACAACGTGCACAGCCTCCCCCAAATGGTCGACTTCCATCTGGAGCACGGGGTTGAGGTGTGCATGTTCAATCCGGTCCGATGCACCAACCGGGGCGGTTTCCGGGACAAGCCGGATGATGACGTGCTGCTGGAGAAGATGACCCAGGCCCTGGATCGAGCCCTGGAAAACTACGAGCGAACGGGAAAAAAGCTCGTTGTCGCCAATTTCGCCAATATCCTCGCCGGGATCCTGGGCCCCACGAGCCGGCGCCTCATGTGCGACATTTCGCCCTGCGGCGGCGGACGCTGCTTTTTCGCTGTGGGAGCTCACGGGGATATCTTCCCCTGCAGCGAGTTCGTGGGAATGGGGGAGTTCAGCGGAGGGAACCTGTTCCGGGACAATATCGCGGATGTTCTGGAGTCCGCCCCCATTCAGAGCGTGACCGGCAGAGTGGTGGAAAATTTCTCCCCCTGCTCGACCTGCGCGGTGCGGCACTTTTGCGGTGCTCCCTGTCCGGCGGAGGTCTACGGCCTCTACGGAGATCTGAACAGCCCCGCTCCCTACTGCCGATTCTACGAGGGCCTGATCCGCTACGCATTCCGGGTCATTGCGGAGGACAAGGAGCTCGCCTTTCTCTGGGACGAATGGGAGAGCGAGACCGAGGAATCCCACCGTCTCTGATCGGGGCTTCTCGAGTCGTGTCCATGGAATAAGGGCTCATATGGGGACAGCCTCTTATCGCCACTCTGCCAGGGATCAGGATCTTTCCTTCCTGAAAACCCACTCCAGGAACTGGGTATGCACCCGCCAGGTGTGTTGGCCGTATCCTCCGGCCATGAGGCAGGCCCGGGGAATCCCGCGCTCCCGCAGAAAGCCGTCGATCAGCTGATCCCGGGCCAGAAGCTGGCTCAAGGAAAGCTTGAGCTCGGAGGTGGACTCCAGCTCATCCAGCTCATAAGGATCGGCTGCGGCAAGCACCAGGGCCAGATCGGGCCGGGGATATCTGTCGAGCTCACGCAGCCCGGCCTCCAGTCGGCTCAGATAGGCGTCCTCTTCCCCGCTGGCCACCCCGATGTCGATATCACTTTCCGTAAAGGACGGATTGCGCTCCCCTCCCTCCAGCCATTCGGGCTCGTTCAGGGGCCAACCCCGGTCCATGTGGGCGCTCAAGGTGACGATGCCCGAGTCATTGCTGGTTATGGAGGCTGTCCCGTCGCCCTTGTGGGCATCCACGTCGATGACCCAGGCCCTGGTGATCAATCCTTCGGCCTGCAGCTTGCGCAGGCTGATGACCAGGTCATTGACCAGGCAGAACCCCTTGCCCTGATCGGCATGGGCATGGTGCATGCCGCCGCCCAGGTAGAAGCAGAACCCGCTCGATAGCGCCATGCGGCAGCACTGGACCGTGCCCGAGACCCTGGCCAGGGACCTGTCCAGCACTTCGGACAGGGGGCGGCTGGCCTGACTCGGATCATAGCGGTTGGAGGAACCGTCCGGAAGAATCAGCTCGTAGGTTTTAATCACTTCCTCCTCGATCCGGGGAGAGAAGAGGCGCTCCACGTATTCCGGGGTATGGGCCCGGAGGATGTCCTCCCGGGTGATCTCCACGGGCCCGGTGGGGACGATGAGCTCGTCCGCCTCGGTCCCCAGCTCCGGATGGCCCTTGAGCTCTTCCAGGGTTCTTCCGGCCTTGCTGTAATGGACCGGGATGAGAATCCCGAAATGGGCCAGGCTCACCGTGTCCTGACGATCGTACAAAATCATGGGTGCTCTCTCCTGAAGCTTGCTAGGCCCTTACCCGTCTTTCTCCCTGTAACCTCATTTCCGCATGCGGACAAGCGGAGCCCATCTGTTTCGGGCAGGCGGGAGCAAACCGGCAACTGAGCATCCGGTGACAGGCACATCTTTCAGTCACTCCTGCAGCACGCATCCCTTCAGGGCCTGTTGGGCAAATCCCGCCGCAGCCTGCTCGTGCACATGGGGACAGGTTGTTGTTGATACTATCTGCCAGGATACTCGCCTGAAAAGGACGGAATCTGTCCGGCGGTGAAGACGGAATAGTGAGCGGGAGGGGGCGGGGTGTCGAACAGCTCGAGATCCTGCCTGAGGAGGATCCGGGTTTGCTCTCCCCGGGAAAGAGTGCTCGAGAGGGATGGAAAGTCGTCCATCCCCGGGGCTTTGTTGGCGAGGGACAACCTGAGCCGGTCGTCCCTCGCCAAGACATGGTTATGTGGCGACGTTCTTGTATTCGGCGTAAAGATCATGAATCCTTTTGCGCAAGGTCTTCAGTTTCTTGCTGTCCTCCTCGGAGGCGAATCTGGGTTCATGGATGCTGAACAGGGCGTTGGCCAGATCGTCGATCACATGCTCAGTAGCAGTACACCATTCTGCAGTGCATTCAGCCTTCATCTCTTTCGCTTCCTCGATATCCTTTTCCAGCTGATCGAGTGCATCATGGAGACCTTGCAGGTAGTCGTTCCATCTGGTGGCGATGCTGTCGTGAATGTCCGACTGTGGTTGTTTCATGGTTCCCTCCTTGTTTATGGCGGTTAGAAGGTGCGAGGTGTTGCAGGGCCTTGGAGGTGTGCTCTTTCCGGTCCGGGAAAGGTACCGATTTCGTGTCGCGCTTGGTGCATCCGTCCTGTTCCGAAGACGCTCCCCACCCGAATCCGAGATACCCTCCAAAAAAAAGCCGGACTGCCAGTCGGTTTTTCCCCCAAACCTTGGCAGCCCGGCCATCTCGTTGAGACCCGCAGCTTTCCGTCCCTGCCTCGCGACAGGTACGGCTTTTTCCATCTTTTCAATATTCTTTCATGCCTCACACATGGGTGTCAACGGAATGCATGTCGACTGAGCATATGTGGCCAGGTCCCTCATTTTTTTGTATGAAAATACTTTTAACTTTCTGAT
>CAYNCR010000241.1:0-4540 GCA_964395575.1 uncultured Desulfohalobiaceae bacterium | reverse complement strand
AGACAATTTTGGCTCGGCTCAAAGCGCCTCCCCGTCCTTAAAAAATCAAGCAATGGTTTCTCTCGCTACCAGCCGCAGCGTTCGCCATTCCCGAAAGCACAATCCAGCTGTTGGCTGATTCACCGATTCATTTCACTCTATATACTTTTCGGCAGTAGACCCAATGAATATAGGATCAATTTACAAAAACTTGCAACCCTGTCAAATCGCTTGAATTTTCCTGAAATTCTTCGAAATTGTGTGCTTATTCATGAATCCGCATTGAAATCTATTCGAGGAAAATCACTATCCTATTGGTTTCAGATGGGTTTGAGCGGATTGAGATCAATTCGTATATGCGATTATCCAGCATTTCTTTCAGCGGAGACGGCTGTTCCCGATCTGGTCAAGGAATGAGCCCGCCGAGTTGGCTCCGGAAGCCTGTACTTCGTGGTCAGGCCCAGGACAATGTCTCCTGCCGAAGCCTGAGCGACCAGATGGCCGCAGGAAACATAAATCGGCTTCACGCGCGTGCGGCTTCGCAACACCTGGCCCACTCGCTCCCCATTTCTGTAAAGCCATTCCCGACATCCCTTCTGTTCCCCAACGGGATCATGGTCCCCCAAAAGCTTCGACTTGGCCGCACCCACGCTGGGCATGTCCAGAATGACCCCCAGATGCGAGGCCAGTCCCAATCCGCGGGGATGGGCGACTCCCTGTCCGTCGCAGAGACACATGTCCGGCGCGATCTGTAAGCGCCGCAGGGCCTTGACCACAGCCGGGATTTCCCGAAAGGAGAGATATCCCGGGATGTAGGGAAAACGGATCGACTCCTCGGCCGTGGCCGCGTCCACAAGACGCAGATCCCTTGTCGCGAGAACAGCTACAGCGGCTTTGGCGACATGCCGCTCATTGTCGTACCCGACATCCACTCCAGCGATCAAATCCGGTCCGCAATACTCGTCCCGGCAAACCACTTGCCAGCGCAAATCCTCCTGGATCGATCGTGCCTCGCCGAGCTCTTCGGGCCACTGCTCCACCCAAGCCTCGGCTTCCCGAAGCCGTTGGGTCCATCCCTTGTCCTGACAGGCCTTGTGTGGCATAGAATGAAATGTGGAATCTACGTGCGCCGCTCGC
The DNA here is from genome assembly GCA_964395575.1 of uncultured Desulfohalobiaceae bacterium. Lineage (GTDB taxonomy): Bacteria > Desulfobacterota > Desulfovibrionia > Desulfovibrionales > Desulfothermaceae > JAIPDU01. Next base: position 3,424 of record CAYNCR010000241.1, on the reverse strand, counting down.
CCCTGCGAGTCAAGCCCGGGAGCCGTCAGCAAATGCCCGAAGAGATACTGCCCCGAATCCATCGCATTTCCGTGCCGCTGCCCCAAACCCCTCTGGGGAACCTGAACTGCTATGTTATCCGGGACAGCCATCGCTGGCTCATTGTGGATACCGGTTTCAACAGCGCAGAGTGCAGCCGGGCTTTGTTCGACGGCCTGCGGGATCTGGAGGTGGACCCCACGCGCAGCGATGTCCTGTTGACCCACATGCACGCCGACCACAGCGGGCTTGGCTATCTTCTGGAAACCCACGGAGCCACGATCAGCTGTCACCCCCTGGATGGCCGAACCATCAACTCCATGGGCCATTGGGAGGAAATCCTTTCCTTCGGCCACCGCTGCGGCCTTCCCGGGGATCGACTCAGACAGGCCCGGGACAGCCATCCCGGATATCGCTATCGTCCGGATGGAGCCGTCCGCTACCGGCCCTTGCAGGACGGAGCCACAATCCGCACAGATAGGTATCGCTTCACCTGTCTGCACACACCGGGTCACAGCGACGGGCACATCTGTCTCTACGAGCCGGAGACGGGACTGCTCATCTGCGGCGATCTTCTCCTGCGCGGCATAACTCCAAATATAGCGCAGTGGTCCGCAATGGGCAACCCGCTCCAGGATTACCTGGAAAGCCTTGTCCGGATCCGGGAGCTCGACCCCTTCCTGGCCCTGCCCGGCCACAGGGAGCCCTTCGACGATCCCGTCGCCAGGATCCGGGAAATAGTCACCCATCATCAGCAACGGTTGGAAGAGATCCTGACCCTTCTCCCCGGCGACGGGCTCACCCCCTACGAAGTGGCCTCCCGCATGCGCTGGGACCTTGACTGTTCCAAGTGGCAGGATTTCCCGCTGGCCCAGAAATGGTTTGCCACAGGCGAGGCCATGGCCCATCTGCGCTATCTCGAGCAGCAGAGTCGTGTCAGCTGCAACCTACTTTCCGGAAAGTATATCTATACCCAACCCTAATCCGGAGGGAAGCATGTTCGACCATCTCCTCACCCAGGAACAGCTGAGATTGCGGGACGAAGTCCGGGACCTGGTGAACTGGGTCCCCAGGCAGATGATCCTGGACATGGACCAGGACAAGATCACTTTTCCCAAGGAATTCCTCCAGGAGGCGGGGAGACGGAATCTCTTGGGCTGCCGCTATCCCGGAAAGTGGGGCGGCCGGGAGATGGACTGGGTCACCACTTGCATGATTATGGAAGAAGTCGGGGTGCTGGGGTACGAGTTCGCCTGCGTCTTCGGAGTGGGGGCGGAGCTGGTCTGCGACGCCATCGTGCAGCACGGCACGGATGAACAGAAGGAGAAATACGTGAAGCCTTTGCTCCGCGGGGAAACCTTCGCTGCGGAATGCCTCACCGAGCCGCGCGGCGGCTCCGATTTCTTCGGTACCACCACAACCGCCCGGGACGAGGGAGACCACTTCGTGCTCAACGGCCAGAAGCGCTTCATTGTGGGCGGAGAGGGGGCGGACTTCTTCCTGGTCTACGCCCGAACCAACACGGACCCTCAGGCTGATCCCAGGGAGGCCCTGACCGCGTTCATCGTGGACCGGGGTCCCGGGGTGGAGACCCAATACCGTTACGGGCTCATGGGCTGCCGGGGAGGCGGCACAGCCAGGCTCTCCTTTCGCGAGGTCAAGGTGCCCAAGGAGAATGTGGTCGGCGGGATCCACGGGGCCTATCCGGTGTTCAACACCATGATGATCCCGGAAAGGCTGGGCACGGCCACCATGACCATCGGCGCCGCCCGTCCCGCCCTGGAGGTGGCTACGGACTACACCTCCAAGCGCAAGGCCTTCGGCCAGCCGGTGAGCAACTTTCAGGGGGTCAGCTTTCAGGTCGCGGAGGCGGCCATGCTTCTGGACGCGGCCCGCTCCATGTCCTACAGCACGGCCACTGCCGTGGACAACGGGGAGGACCGGCACAAGGTCCGGCGTCTCGTCTCCGAATCCAAGAAGTTCATCACCGAATCCTGCCAGAAGGCGGTAGACCGGGCCATGCAGGTGGTGGGCGGCCTGGGCTATACCAATGTCCTGCCCATCGAGCGCATTTACCGCGATGTCCGCCTGGCTTCCATCTGGACCGGGACCAGCGAGATCATGTCCGCGATTACCGCCCACGAATGGTACAGGGAAAGGCAGAAGAGACGCGACGCGGCCAAATACAGGGATTACTGGCAGGATGCCGCGGAGGCCCTCGCCGAGGAGGAGATCATCTACGAATAGCCAGGAATGAGACCGTGCCGCGGCAACAGGCCGCGGCACGGAGCGCGGGGCCGCATTGCGGAGCTATTCCGTGAAGGACCCGGAAAAGCTCGGCTTGCGCTTTTCCAGAAAGGCCCGGGCCCCTTCCTTGGCGTCCCTGCTTGCGAAACAGGTGGAGAACGCGTCCAGCTCCAGGGTGCAGCCGGTTCGCAGGTCCGCCTCCGTTCCGCGGTCGATGGTCTGCTTCGTCGCCCGCAGGGCCACGGCGCCCTTGCCCGCCAGGGCCGAGGCGATCTCCATGGTCTTGTCCCACAGCGAATCCGCCTCCATGACCCTGGCCACCATGCCCCACTCTCTGGCTTCCTGGGCGCCGATCTGCTCGCCGGTCATGCAGAGATCCTTGGCCCTGGCCCGTCCCACCAGGCGGGTCAACCGCTGTGTCCCGCCGAATCCGGGCATGATCCCCAGATTAATCTCAGGCTGCCCGAATTGGGCCTTTTCCGAGGCGTAGATAAAGTCGCAGGCCAGCGCCAGCTCGCATCCACCGCCCAGGGCAAAACCGTTGACGCAGGCGATCACCGGGATGGGCAGGTTTTCGATGGAGGCAAAGACATCCTGGCCCAGCTGGGCGAAACGCCTGGCCTGCAGGGGGTCCAGCTCGGGGAACCTGGAGATGTCCGCCCCTGCGACGAAGGCCTTTTCCCCGGCTCCGGTGATCACCAGCACGCGCACGCTTTCCTCGCGCCTCACCGCATCGACCACGTGCCCGATTTCGGAGAGGGTCTCGGGATTCAAAGCATTGAGGACATCGGGCCTGTTCACGGTCAAAATGCCCACACCGTCGCTCACTTCATAGAGAATGTTCTCATAGCTCATGGCAATCGACTCCTTGTGGCTTGGACTCCTCAAGGCGAAACGGTCCCGGGAAAACACCCCTTCGCCCGCTGCCAGAAGAGGTGGTCCAGGCACCTGCCGGTTGCAATTTTCCACGAGAATCTCCTACCCTATTTGTATCAACGCTGCAACCTTGCCGAACACAATACAACCCTCATTCCCGGGCCGACCCGAGCACAACCAAGCATGAAAATGGTGCGCGGGAAGTCGGGGATTGCGCTGATGCCTATATTTCATCTCGGTGTCCAGTGCAGGGAAGGGCTCACGCTGAGCGACTCATGCCCGC
>CAYNCR010000240.1:0-4548 GCA_964395575.1 uncultured Desulfohalobiaceae bacterium | reverse complement strand
CACGGTGAATCCAGTCATAACCGGCTGGGCCCAGGTGAACTACGGGTATGGGGCATCCGAGGAGGACACGCTTCGGAAGCTGGAATACGATCTCTTCTATATCAAGAATCTCACCCTCCTCTTCGATATCTATATCGCGCTCAAGACGGTCAAGGCTGTTCTGGTTGGGGAAGGGGCGCGATGAGTTTCCGAGGGAGGTTCCCCGTTCACCGTTCCTCGTTCAGGGGTCCTCGTTCTGGGGTGAAAATGCGCTGGAAAAAGGAAAAAGTCTGAATGTTCGTGCACATTCTCACTTTCTTGCTTGCTCACTTGCAAACTTTCGAACCTTCATACCTTCACACTTTAAGACTTTCTCACTTTAGCACATTCGCACCTTCGCACCTTCAAACTTTCAAAATTTCTCACTTTCGCACCCTATCAACCTACAACATACAACCTACAACCGAATCACCTATAACCGAAACACCTACAACCTAATCACCTACAACCAACATACACAAGGCCAACCAAGGGGGAAACGATGCACCGAGAAAGGCCATTCATTGCTGCGACTGCTGGGGTTGCTTGCCTGTTCATGCTCTTTTTTGTTTTCGCTGCTTCGGCTTCTGCGGAAAAATGGAATGTAGACCACGGTGATTACAGGATCGGTAAAAGCGATGTTCTGGAGATCAATGTCTGGAAAGAGGAAGGGTTGACCCGTACGCTAAGTGTTCGCAAGGACGGGAAGATCACCCTGCCCCTTGTCGACGATGTGCAGGCGGCCGGGCGAACGCCCATGGAGCTCAAAGAGGTCATCACCCAGGAAATGAGTCAATATATCGAAAGCCCCTCAGTCACCGTCATTGTCCAGGATCAGACGAGCCAGCAGTTCTATGTCATCGGAGAGATTGCCGGTACAGGGGCCTATCCTTTGACCAAGGACATGAGCCTTATTCAGGGGATCACCCTTGCAGGAGGGTTCACCGAGTGGGCGGACAAGGACGACATTCTCCTGCTGCGGAACGAGGACGGGGAAAGACAGCGTATGCACATCGACTATTACGAGATCGTTTCCGGAGAGGGCAAGGAACAGAATGTCATGCTCCAGGCCGACGACACGATCATCGTGAGGTAGATGGCTCTGGGAGACAGGATTTTTGATCCACGAATCCTCACGAATCTCCGCGAATCTCCATAGAGTTATCCTTGTGCCTGTCGTCCAGGGAGAATAATGATTGGCCAGGCTAACACTATAAATAATAGAGCCTTTTCCCGAAGGCGATGAACTCATGTTCTCTGCTACCTGCTCCATGGAATGCGCGCAGGGTCCTGTTTGGCAGTTTTTCATTGGGGTAAGCAGAGCACATATACTCTTTCCTTATTCGTGGTTATTCGTGCCAATTCGTGGATAACAATCTTTCGGGATTATTCTGTGACAAGGCCTAAGCGAGCAGGTACAGCAAGCTCTTGCAACGATCTGGCTCACCCATGTGGTGTGAAGAAAACAAGGCATAAGGAATAATGATTCCCAGAATAGCTCCTCTTGCAATATGTGTGGTGCTCCTCTTTTGTGCTCAAGCAATTCAAGCCGGGACCCGCTTGGAGGTTGCTCCAAGCCTTACCGTAAGCGAGAAGTATTCCACAAATGTGAATCTGGATGAGGAAGACGAACAAGATGCGTGGATCAGCACGGTTTCTCCGGGCTTGACCTTTTCCTGGCTGGGGAAACGATTCAGCTCGAGTATCACCTACGCTCCGAGCTTTGTGTACTATGATCACGATGAGTCCAATTCCACGATCAGGCATAAGGGCATTTTCAATACCCAGCTGAAACCGTCGAAATATGTTGATGTCTCCCTCAGTGACACATTCACCTGGACCGATCAGGCCCTTGCGGACCAGAACGCGACACGCGATGGACGTGATGGAAGAGGGATTGGTCTTATTGACCAGGAAACGGATTTCGAGGACACCTACTACACCAATACCGCTAGCGCGTCGATTGATGTGAGTCCCTGGCGCACCACCGACTTCGGGGTCAGCTACAGCAATTACTTGCGCGAAGAGCGGGAGCCGTATGTAAGCCATACAGCTTCCGGATATAACGAGTACCGTTTCGGCGCCAAAGACAAGGTCCGTGCCGGATACAGCTATCGACAGATTGATAGCCGATACGAGGATACAGACGACAGCCAGAGGCATACGCCATCCCTCGCCCTTGATTACTGGTTTACGGACCATGTGGGCTTGGAGAATACCGGCAGCTATACCCGCACCACCTATTCCGGGGATGATGAAGGGGCGAACGATGATTTTCAGGAGCTGTCGGGCAGCTCCCGCCTGGTTCGCGACTTCAGCCGGCATTTCACTGGATCGCTCGTGTATTCGCATACCTACCATTATTCCGATGAAGAAGGGGAAGGGGATTATCACATCTATAATCCAGCGGTGGGGATAGACTGGGATATAACCCAGAACAGTTATCTGAGAACGGATGTGGGGTATTTCTATCGTGATGTGGTCGACGAAGATGAAAGCAACAGGGACGACGAATCAGGGCTGACCGCGGACGGGGAAATCGGCACCGCCTGGCGGATCAAGCGGGGCTCAATCAACCTAACCGGTTCCACGGGCTACGATCAGGATTTTCAGGGGGAAGAGAACCTCGGCTTCTCCGTGTTTTATCAGGCAGAGGCAACTGCCGATTACCAGCTCACAGAGCATCTCGGCCTATTTGCCGGAGCGGATGTGCGACAGGATGACTACCTGGATCAGGATCCGGAGCGCACGGACAGGGAGCAGACCTACAATGCGGGGGTGCGCTACTCCCTGACCCGCTGGCTGTCCCTGAGCCTGCGCAACAGCTATCGGCGGCTGGATTCCGATGATGAGGAGCGGGAATACAAGGAATACCGCAGCACATTGAGCCTGAGCTTTGCGCCGAGACCGTACAGAATTGACTAAAGGGATAGAGCAGCGAACGGGCGGCTAAAGACTCTGTGCGAACAGGAATTGCTATGCAAAATGAACAGCGAGAAAGCATGCACAAGGATATTGGCAAACAAACAAATCCGTTTCCCCTGTATCGGGTCCTGCTATTGTGTTGCTTGTTCCTGGGAACAGCAGTCTTTATCCAAACATTCGACTCCAAGGCGAGTGTTTCCATAGACAAGCCGCTGTATCAATTTCCCCAAAAAATAGATGGTTGGGAATCTCATCGAAATCAAGACCTTGATGAAGATGTCCTGGATACGTTGAGACTGGATGACTACGTCTACCGCAACTATCATTCCCAAGGAAAGCGACTTAACTTTTATGCCAGTTTCTTCTCCTATGTGAGCAACAACAAGGGGTTCCATTCTCCGTTGAATTGCATGCCCGGATCGGGCTGGAATATATCCAGCACCTCCCCTGTTCCAATCGAGCTTCCCAATGGCGAGGAAGTACGGATCATGAAACTGATCCTGCAAAAGGGATCGCAAAAGGAAGTTTCCTTGTACTGGTACCAGTGCAGGGGGCGAATTATTCACTCCGAGTATACGGAAAGAATCTACCGCGTTATCGACTCCCTGCTTTACGGAAGGTCCGACGGGGCATTCATTCGGTTGATTGCGACAAATGGTTTTGAAAATACACAAAAAGCCACTGCTGCATTACGAACATTTGCCCGAAAAGCCATCCCTGAGTTGCGGGATTATCTCCCGGAATAGACATAATGAGCAATAACCTCTTCATGAAAAGCAACACCATGATTTCACAAGCTTCCCTGAATCAGCTGGTTACCAAAAAAGTTCTCTCCGGCCTTTTGCTGTTTATTTCCTTCCTTATCCTGTATTATCCCGTATTTTTGAAGCTCATCCACGACTGGGAAGTGGATCCCAATTATTCCCATGGCTATTTCATCCCCTTGATTTCCCTGTTCATGGTGTGGGTGAGCAAGGACAAGCTCAAAAGCGCTCACATTGCATCCCGGAAATACGGGCTCGTCATCTTCATATTGGGTTTGCTGCAACTGACTGTCTCATGGGTGGGCAATGAATACTTTTTGCAGGGAACATCCATGATTCTGGTTCTTTTGGGCATGTCCCTGTATTTGGGAGGGCCTGAAATTACCAGGATTCTGGCAGTGCCCATCGTGTACCTCGTCTTCATGGTTCCCGTGCCCAGTATCATCTGGAACAAGATCGCTTTTCCCCTTGCTCTGCTCGCATCCAGCGTTTCAGCGGAAGCCATCAGTGCTCTCGGCATGAGCATTTTGCGTGAAGGCAACATCCTCACCTTGCCCAATATTACCTTGCAGGTGGTTGAGGCCTGCTCCGGGTTGCGCTCCCTCATCACCCTCCTTGCCCTGAGCGGATTCCTTGCCTTCCTGGCGGAGCAAAGTACTCCCAAAAAGATCATATTGTTTCTTTCAGCCGTGCCCATCGCCCTGTTGAGCAATGCCATTCGCTTAATCGGAACCGCTGTTCTGGCCAGATACTGGGGCGCCTCGGCAGCTGATGGCTTCATCCACGGCTTTTCCGGATGGGTGGTGTTTGTCTTGGGGCTGGGGATGCTCGTCGGGGTCAA
>CAYNCR010000239.1:2249-4570 GCA_964395575.1 uncultured Desulfohalobiaceae bacterium | reverse complement strand
AAGATTCAAAAAGGCCCCGCGAACATGTCGGTTTCGGAAGATGGTGAATAGTTACGATCTAAGCAACAATCAATCCCGACACCCTTTAGAATCGAGATCTCGATATGCAGCAATCCAAACACCTCTGCCTGGGATTCACCTCCTACAGGCCGGAAACACTGCCCCTTGCCCGCAGCGCAATGGAGGGAAGCGAGGCCCTTCTCCTGGAGGAGCCGCAGACTCCGGGCTTCGAGGAGATGCTCTCCGGGGAGATGGACATCGCGAAATATCTCGAGCTGAATGACTACGAATTCCCGGATTACACCTACCACTCCTGCGAGCTGATCCGGGAGTTTCACAACCGGGGAGTCGCGGTCCGGCAGGTCGACCCCTTCATGGACGAGCTCATCGGGATCCACGAATTCTTCATCTCCGGCGGAGAACCGGATGGGATCCCCTCCAATACAGTGACGCGCGAGGTCTACGAGTCAGAGCGGGAATGGACCAAGAGGCTGCTTGCCTTCTACAAAGCCTCCCGCAGCGGGGAATTCGACCGCATTGTGGCCTCGGTCAAGGCCTTCGCCAGGGCGGACGCCCAGAGGGGGCGCCTGCGCGACCGCATGCGGGCTGAAAAAATCACGGAAATCCTTGCGGATTTCAACTCCGTCTATGTGGAAGCCGGCTACATCCACATCCCCCTCATGCCCGAGCTCCTCCGCAGTCTGCCCCGTGGCTGCCGCTTCAGGCCCGTCTATCTCGCGGAGCCCGTGATCCAAGGGCTGACCGGACGACGCCGCCTCCTCGGCCCGGGAGACGTTTTGACCCTGCTCTACGCCTTCCGTCCCGACCGGAGAGATCCGCGCCGCGATCTCCTCGCCGCCCGGAGCCTTGTCTACAACCAGGTGGTGATCAAGGAGGAAATGAGCCCCGGCCAGCGAGAGGATCACCCACACACCAGGGACGAGGTCGAGGCCATCGGCCTGGCTGCGTCCCTTGACTATGATCAGTGCCGCCAGCTCTTTCACCGGCTCAGATCGCTCTCCACATCAGAAGCCAAGGCCCGCGCCAGGGAATGGCTCCGTCGGTATCGGAGCTAAGCCGCGACCCCCTGGACCCGGCCGGCCTCGCCTCCTCCCAAAAATATGTCCCGTCCGGCAAAAGACCGGACGGGACAAAGGCTGCAACTAATGACCCGCTGGGATCATCCAGGGTTCCGCTCTTGACCCCGTGCTAGTACATCATGCCTCCCACATAGGCGCCGGCCCCGACAAAAAGATTCGTGTCCGGGATCCTGTAGATGTAGGTCAGCTTCTTGCGAGGCGTCTTCTCCCCGGGCCTGGGCCACATGTATTCCACCCATCCGTCGCCGCTCTCCCGGGCCAGATTGACGAAGTGCACGAACAGGGCCTTGCCCGTGGGATCGGTAATGAGCAGACAGTGCTCCTTCTTGGTCAGCTCCGGCTTGAAGGGGTGGGCGATCATCTTGCCGTCCAGATTCATCAGGAAGACGTAGGAATCCTTCCAGACAAAGGGGCCGTTGGGATCCCCGATCACCTCGATCACTTTCTCCAGGTCGTGGTTCTGGACATAGGTCGCCGCTTCGTTGCACTTGACCACGCACTCCTGCTTGGTGGCCGAGTCCCTTGCCTGAGCGGCGACCGCGGTGACCGCCACAGCGGCAATGACAAGAACCGTCCAAAGGCTTATTCGTCGCATAAAGCCCTCCTTGTGGCTGCTTGTTGCCTCCTGTTCAGCCACTGGATCAACTGATCCAGGGCTTGCCCGCGGGCAGGACGTCCCTGCCGAAGACGTTCGCGTACAGGGCGTGGCACATCATGTACAGCGCAGCCAGGGCGCAGGCCATGAGCTCGTACCCCGCAATCACCGTGAACTGCGGATAACCGAAGTGGGCGATATCCAGCAGGATAAATCCGATGAGCAGCAGGGTAAAGACCACCGCCAACCCGGCGTTGATGCGCATGGCCGGAATCCACATGATAAAGGTGTACAGGGTCCAGGCCACCAGAAACCAGCCCACGTCGGCTTGGCTGGCATGATAAATGTTGAAATGGTTCATCATAAAGATAACCCCCAGGGAAATCCAGAAGGCCCCGTAGGAGACAAAGGCGCTGAACCCGAAGTTGTTCCCCGAGGGGTATTCCAGAAAACCCGCGATCAATTGGGCCAGCCCCCCGTAGATAAAGGCCATGGAGATGGTTGGCCCCACATCGCACCAGCCGACGTTGTGGAACTGCAGAAGCATTGTGGTAATCCCGAAAGCAGCAAGCCCCACCACCGCAGGATTGCCCTTCATTTCCGCGTTCGCCATGCACGCCTCCTTT
>CAYNCR010000239.1:0-2149 GCA_964395575.1 uncultured Desulfohalobiaceae bacterium | reverse complement strand
CGTTGGACAGCGGCAATGAACTTCTCCGTCAAAACGGGATCGAATTGTGTGCCGGCGTGGAGGCGGATGTGCTCTAGGGCTTCTTCCTGCGAGACGGGCTCGCCGCTGGGGCGATCATGGACCAGGGAATCATAGGTTTCGGCAAGGGCCAGGATTCGGCAGGCCAGGGGGATGTCGTCTCCGGCCAGCCCCATGGGATATCCCGAGCCGTCCCATCGTTCGTGGTGCTTGAGGATCCAGTCGGAGATATCCCCTAATTCGGAAACAGCCAGGGCGATGCGGCTGCCGACCTCGCTGTGCTGCTGCATCTCCCGTCTTTCCAGGCTGTTCAGCGGACCTGGCTTGAAGAGAATATGGTAGGGGACGACCAGCTTCCCTATATCGTGATAGCGGGCCAGCTGGCGAAGGTTGGCGATATACTCCTCGGACAGCCCCATGGAACGCGCAACGTTTTCCATGATCTCCTGGAGCCTCTCCCCGTGCCCCTCATTGAGAAAATCCCTGCTCTCCAGGGCGCGCATGAAGGCCTCGACAATCACGCCGCGCGCCCTGTGCTCTCGCCGATCCTTGTCCTGATACATCCGGTTGTCCGCTTCCCGGAAGAGCGTCTCCATATCCGCGGGGGATTCCTTGTTCACCGAGTAGCCTATGGACAGGGAAACCGGAACCTCGGGGTCGAGCCGGGTGTTCTCCTTTGCCGAGTCCCTCAGGCGTTGAACCAGGCGCTCGGCTTCATCAAGGTCCACATCAGGCACGATAACGGCGAATTCGTCTCCCCCGATCCTCGAGATGATGTCGCTGGCGCGAAAGTTCTCCTGCAGGAGCTCGGCCGTCCTCTTGATCATTTCGTCGCCCTTGGCGTGCCCCAGGGCATCGTTGACGAACTTCATCTCGTCCAGGTCGCAAAGGAGAAGCCCCATGCTATGGCGTGGGTCCTTCTGGAGACGATGCATTTCCTCCTGGAAGAAATTGCGGTTGTACAGGCCGGTCAGGGAGTCGTGAAAGCTTGCATAGCGGAGCTTGTTCTCCATCCGAACCCGTTCCGTGATGTCGATGATAGTGAGCAGGGTCAAAGATTCCCCGCTGCGGGGAATCAGCGAGGTAGACACCAGACAGCTCAATTCCTTGTCCTCTCCCTGGCGCCGCACATACAGAGTGCCCTGGCTCTGATCCGTGCTGCGCCCGGTTTCGAAGGTGTGGATCAGGGCGTTCTTGATGGCGCAGTGCTCGCACTTGCGTCCCATTCCGCATCCGCGCGGATCGTCCTTATGGTGGCTGCAAAAAAACACTTCTCCGAGGGGTCTTTGGCTCAGCCTGTCCTGGGAAACATCGAAAAACCTTGCGGCAAACCGGTTCGCCGTGCGGATCACCAGGTTACGATCCATCACCAGCATGATCAGCGGCGCGTTCTCATAGATCGCCCCAAGCTCGCGCTTTTTCTCCATAAGCCCCTGCTGGGCCATCACCCTGTCCGTAATATCCATCAAAGTAAGGCGCCACTGCTCCACGGTCCCGTTTTCAACAGTGTCCGCCCGGATATCGCACCGAACCCACAGAGAGGCCTTGTTCTCCCCCACGATCTTGAGCTCTTCGCTCTGCTGTTCCCCCGTTTCTCCGGCCCGCTTCAGCGCGGCGAAATAGTCGTCCTGGCTCTGCCGGCTGACGAAGCCGCTCAAGGCCTTATACTTCAGGTTGGAACGGACGCATCCCAGAAGGGACACCCCGCTCAGGTTGCAACGGGTGATGATTCCCTTGTCATTGATCGTGATATAGCCGCACGGGGCGAACTCGTACAAATCCTCGAACTCTCGGTGCAGTCTGCTCATTTCCTCTTGGGCATTCCTGAGCTCCTCGTTCTGGATCTCCAGCTCGGTCTGGTGCACCTGCAGCTCGTACACGAGCTCTAGAATGTCGCTCGGATGCCCTGACGCATCAACCCGCTGCTCCTGCAAAAGCGCTTCCGCCTTCTGGCGGAGCTCGTCAAAGGAGCCTGATCCCCTGCCCTTGTCTGTCATGTCGTGTCTCCCGACTTTAGTATGAAAATGTATCCAACATGTTGAATTATTTAGGAATTGTCCGCGAGGCGAAGGCGGATGGAGCGCTTTGCTGGGTTTCATAATACACCTTGGCCTTGTTGGTACCGCTTGAG
>CAYNCR010000238.1:0-4585 GCA_964395575.1 uncultured Desulfohalobiaceae bacterium | reverse complement strand
CAATGTTTAGCCTGACCCTTTATACACCCCTTGTACACTGCCCCCATAGGCAGACCAAGTAGGGCGGACCTAGAAATCACGTGAGACACCGTGGATTGCTACATGCGCTCAACCTGGGAATTCGAGCCATATTTGGCCTCCAGGCGGGCTTTTGAACAGATTATGAAAAAGTGGCAAAAGCAAGGCCACTATCATGAATGTCCCCAAATGGACTATTTACATAGAATTCAAATAGTTAACATGAAAATTAGGTGGACATCGTCACCCTTTAAAAGGGGGTATGGGAAAGCCGTAACCCCTTTTTTATGGGCAAGCCCGCCTTGCTCTGGTAAGCTCATTGAAGCAAAGGCCTTCCGGGCTTGGATGATCCGCCGGAAGGCGTTGACCACTACCTGGCCAACCGGGAAAAACTGGAAAGTGAGGCCCTCGCATGCTGGTTCTTCTCATCAGTTTCGCCTACGCCTTCGGCTTCGCCCTGACCCGCATCGGGCTGCCCCCCATGGTGGGCTTCCTCGTCGCCGGATTCGCCTACAACATCGCCGGGTTCTCCCCGCCCACGGGCCTGGATCTCGTTTCCGACCTGGGCATCACCCTGCTCCTTTTCTCCATCGGCCTCAAGCTGGATGTCAAAGGCCTGCTCAAGCCAGAGATCTGGGGAAGCGCCACGGCCCAGATGCTTATCACCACCCTGATCTTCTGCGGCGCCCTCCTGCTCGGGCAAACCGTGCTGCCGTCCCAGCTATTGGACCTGTCCTGGCACGCCCTGGCCGTCCTGAGCTTCGCCCTGGCCTTTTCCAGCACGGTGTATGCGGTCAAGGTTCTGGAGGACAAGGGGGACATGACCGCCCTGTACGGCAAGATCGCAGTGGGCATCCTGATCATGCAGGATCTGTTCGCCGTGGTCTTCCTCAGCCTGACCACGGACAAGGCGCCCGAGCTCTGGGCCCTGACCGTGCTGGCCCTCCCCCTTCTCAGGCCTGTCTTCTATAAGCTGCTGGACCTCTCCGGCCACGGGGAGCTCTTCATTCTCTGCGGCCTGTTCCTGGCCCTGGGAGCCGGGGCGGAGTTCTTCTCCCTGGTGGGCCTCAAGCCGGATCTGGGCGCTCTGGCAATCGGAGTGCTCATTGCCGGGCATCCCCGCGCCGGAGAGCTGTCCAAGGCCCTGTTCGGGTTCAAGGAGCTCATGCTGGTAGGATTCTTCCTCTCCATCGGCATGACCGGGCTCCCCACGTGGCAGATGCTGGCGGCCTCGCTCCTGCTCTGCCTGCTGCTGCCGGTCAAGACCGGCATCTATCATCTCATTGTCAGCCGCTTCGGCTTCCGGGCCAGAACCAATCTCTTCTCCGCCCTGACCCTGTCCAACTTCTCCGAGTTCGGGCTCATTGTGGCCTCCATCGCCGTGGCCCAGAACCTTTTGCCCTCCCAGTGGCTGCTGATCATGGCCATGACCGTAAGCATCAGCTTCGCCCTGGCCTCACCCTTCAGTTTCTTCGCCGAAAGGATCTATCAACGGTTCAGCCCCTGGCTCAAGCGCATGGATCGTCACTGGTGCCATCCCAGGGACGCCCCCATCGAGCTGGGCCCGTACCGAGCGGTGATCTTCGGCATGGGCCGCATCGGCAGCGGAGCGTACGACGAGCTGAAGCAGCACTACGGCGACGGGATCTGCGGAGTTGAGCACGCACCGGAGCGGGTGGACGCCAACTGGGCAGAGGGACGCAATGTCATCCTCGGGGACGCGAACGACACCGACTTCTGGCTCAAGCTAAAAAGGGACGTGGAGCTAGAGCTGGTGATTCTGGCCATGCCCAATCACCAGGGCAATGTCTTCGCCGTGCACCAGCTGCGGAATCTGGGCTTCGACTGCATGGTGGCTGCCATCGCCAAGCACCCCGAGGAAGTGGAGGAGTTTTCCGAGCTCGGCATCTGCACCGCATACAATATGTACGAGCAGGCGGGGGCCGGCTTGGCTAGGCAGGCCCTGCGAGGATGCGTGCTGCGGGAATGAACCGTGGAGATAACGGGCCAACACTCTGGGGCCTCTTCCGATTCGGACGGACTATTGGAAAGGTTGAGTGCGTGTCTGCGCCTTCGGTGTAAATACCGTTTCACGGACCAGACACAAGCCTGAAGTATAAGGACCTGAAATCCAGAAGCCTGGGTATTTAAAGACGAGCACCAGCTGACATTCAACACGCTCAGCTGCTCTGGAGGTGACGTATCCTGTCACCAAAGACCAATTTTTTTGAGTGATTGATTCAAACATCCAGATAAACGACATATGGCCCTTGGTAGAAAAACCGGGATACACGTGCCAAATGATTGTTCATTTCATGCTAAGAATCGACTCTTTCCAAGACAAAATCTTAGGAACACTAATTGCAAAAATTAATTTGACTCAACAATAAGGAATCATGCTCTGATTGAAGATGAGGCAGGGAAGGCAGGATGGAGAAAAAGTCGACAAGCAAGCAGATCTGGCGTCTAATGAAATTCGAGCTGATTGAAGTGCTGATTGTTGTTGCCATCATCGGCCTCCTCACTTCGATCGGCATACCGCTCTATTCGCAATACTGGAGCTCGACATCGAATTCAACTGCGCAGAGCGGGTTAAAGACGGCCCAGACCACTCTGGCGGGATACTCTGTCGCGGAAGGGAGCTCCTGGTTTGAGGGAAGAAGGCCGGCTGCAATCGTCACCTTGGATCTTGATTTCGCCCCCTCCGACAATACGGAGCCCTTTTCAGGGCCATAGCAAGACACCCCTCCCGAATCCAGCGTCCCGCTTACCTACCGCAGCTGCTCCCTCCGGAGCTTACGGGCCGGTGTATGGCACTGCACGCAGTAGGCCCGCTTGAGGGTATTTTGGGGCAGCCGCCGCTTCCTGGTAAAGGTGAGCCCGCAGGAGGGACAGGTGTAGCGCCACTTGGGGGAAGTGGTCAGATACTCGGTTGTGGCATTGGCGGATGCCCGCTTCCCCGCCTGGCCGGGATTCATCGTGCCGCCGAACAGCTCGCAGAATCGTTTGAAGTTCCTGGAATGGCCCGGCTCGCCGCAGAAGATCCAAGTCGCAACATGGGCCAGCTCGTGCCTGTAGGTACCGATCACCCGCTCCAGCCCGTACGTCGCGTAGTATTTGGGATTGAGCTCGATCCTCCAGCAACTCCGATTGTTCCGATCCTGGATTGCCCGCCCGGCTGAGGTGCGCAAGCGGTTGTTGAAGCACACGTGCTTGCGCGCGGAGTCGAAGGCGTGCGAGTCCGACACGAGGGAGCGGATCGCGGCGTATTCATCCTCGAGGCGCTGCCTGATCTCGTGGGGAATGGCGGAGTCGACGGTGAGCACGGGATTTCCTCTTTTAATGAAATGAGGCTATGGGCGATGCGCTGACCAGAAGTCAGAACATAGAAGAAAATGTCGGATAGCTGAAGCAATGGTGGTTCATAAACAGCCCTGTAGCGTGCATTCCACAACGAGTGGACGAACAACCGGCTTTATGAGAGCCCATTGGTCTTCAGAAAAAAACAGCCCACTGGACAGATCAATCAGACCTCCATCGCCTTTTGGGGATCTTCAGAGGGGATTTCCACCCCCGGAATCAGATCGATCACCCAGGCGATGGCATCGACCACCCATTGACCGATTGTTCGCAGGATTCCCCAAATTGTGTGCCAGACACCGGTATCCTCTTCGTCCTCGAATCCGGAGCGGAGCTGCTCCTGGACCTTCTCGGCCCTCGCTTTCGGGGCGGGATGGCTGGAGAGGAGGGAGCCGCCTGCGCTCATTTCCCCAAGCTTCTTCAGGGCGGAGACGCTCTTTTGGGGATTGTATCCCTCCCGTTGCATGAAGCGCACAGCGTAGCGATCCGCCTCCCCTTCCTCCTCCCGGGAGAACCGTGCCTGGATGAGTTTATTGGCCAGCCCGCCCAGTTGCGACTCCGCGAGCTCGCCGATCACGTTCTCCTGCGAGGCGATGCCCTTGCGGAGGGCGCTACCCGCAAGGGCCACCCGCATTTTCTTCATAATGTGATTCTGCACCACGTGTCCCATTTCGTGTCCGAGCACGAACAGAAGCTCCTGATCGCTCATCCTGTCCATCAGCCCGCTGTAGATCCGTATGGAGCCGTCAGCCAGCGCAAAGGCGTTCACTTTGGAGGAGAGATAGACCCTGTAGTCGAAGGAATGGCCCTCCTTCTCGCCGTGTTTACGGACCAGACGTTCGAGGCGTTCTGCGTAGCGGCTTTCGGGCGGGGCGAGCTCGTGTTCCTGGTCCGCTTTCTCCGCGGCCCGCCGGGCCAGCTGCCGGATCTGATCCTCGGACAGAGTGACCGCCTTAACCGCGTCCTCGCCGGCCTCTTGGGCCTGACGCAGATTGACGCCCTCGCAGCCGAGCAGCAGCACAAGGAGCCAAACCCCGAGCAGGGGAACTAGGTGGATCGCTTTCCGCATTACCGTTTTCATTCTGTCCTTCACAGGATGGTGTTTCGTGTTTTCCTGCATACGTCATCGCAACAATTTTGATATGGTCAAGACGTAACCCTTCACGGGGCATTTTTTCACTTGAAAACCTCCGGTTCCGGATTTTCT
>CAYNCR010000237.1:0-4609 GCA_964395575.1 uncultured Desulfohalobiaceae bacterium | reverse complement strand
CTGGGTTGTGCCTGTGTCTGTGCTGGCATGGGGGGGGTGCGCGGTCGAAATAAAGGGCGGCTCACGATGAGTCGCCCTTTGCCGCTTACGTGCGGGAGTTGGGATTTTTGGAACCGCTGATCGATCCAGTCCGCAGTGTTCAGGCTAGGACTGTTTCTTTTTCTGGATCATTTCCTCCACTTCCTCGTAACCCTGCCTATAGAGCTTTTCCTCATCCGGGGCGAGCTCGCGGAGAAGCCGCAGGAACTCTCCCGCATGGACTCGTTCCTCGTCGGCAATGTCGCGCAACACCTCCTGGGCAAGCTCATTGTCCGTTGATTCGGCGAGCTGCATGTAGAGCTGGATAGCTTCATACTCAGCGGAGAGGGAATAGCGGATGCAGCGAACGAGCTCTTCGTGACTCACATTGCGGTCCGCACGAAGTCCGGAGAAGGGATTGGAGAATTCAGGCATGATCATTGCTCCTATTTGCTTGTCGTGTTCTACTCATAGCGAGACGCACCGATTGACCAAACACCGGATTGCGTAAAAGCTTTTCTTAATATAAAGGCCTGTTCCATTCCAATGCAAAAGAGGAAGGTTTGTGCAAGAATTTTCAGCATTGAACCTGTGTTGCGTATTGCTCCGGGCATTCTTTGAATGCCCGGAGCGATAGCTCTATTCAGGCTTGCAAAGCATGCATCAGCCATAAAGCCTAGCTCCTTTCGTCTACATGGATCGGTGGACAGAGAGCCGAGCATATGGGGGCTTCTGTTCAGCAAAGGTAACTGTTCACCACCTTGCCGGACCGTAAGCCGACACGGGGCATTTTGCCTCATGCAGCTTCGACTCTGGATTTTCTAACGTCCGGCACTCACTTTTTTCACGATTGCCCAAATTCCCTATGCTTCTGGAAAAGTGAGTCCCGGACGAAGAAAAGCTGGCAGAGTCTCTGCAGAAATGAGTTAAAATACTCCGTGTCGGCTTCCAAAGATCAGTGGGGCACTGAATAGTTATTAGCAAAGTATTTATGTCGAGGAATTGAAGGCCGGAAGCCATTGTAAAGTGGTCTTCCATTGTCTTTCAAACGATAACATGCAGAATGTATGGGGACAATATGCCCCTGTCCGCTGAAGGATCCAATGAGTGAGGAAACGGAGTCGCCGATTCGAAGGGTTTGCTTGAGGTTGGAATAATTAAGCGTTGAAAATCTGCGGAAAAGGAGCTGGGTCGTGTTCAGGCGATGGCGAGTAGCCGGGATGCAAGAAACAGAATGAAGTCTATAACTGGGGAAGACAGGATAAAGGCCTGGCCTCGAGACTGGACAGGACATAGAGTAAGGGGATGGAGAATATGCTGTCAGAATGAACCGGCATGTTCCATACTTTCAATTGTTGCGTTAATTCAAAACGTTGTACATATCGTTTATGCTGTTATGAATGGATTTATATGCAGTTATCTGAAGTGTGAAAAAATTGTATGCAGAGAATATCAAAAATGTTGTAGGGAGGATTATGTGTAGAGAGGTTGGCGTTTAGTGAACTTGATAAGAAATGGAAGGTGGAAAAGTAAAGGAGAATATCAAAATGTTACTTCCTCAAGGAAAATGCATATGGAAAAATTTGAGTATATTTTTTGTAAATATTCGTGCTTTAATGCAATACATACGAGATCAAGATTTTGATGGTTATATATATATTGAGTTGAAAAAAGGAAAAGCAATAATTTTTTTGAACGAAGGCGATTTCATTTGTGGTATTTTACAAATTAATAATGAAGAAAAAAGAAAAATTAATGCAGTTAAAGAGATTTTAGATTATATAGATAAAGAAAAAAAAGCAATGATTGATGTGTACTCGTTATCAAATAGATCCGTAGAAATTATCACCGATCTTTTGCTAATGGAAGTGAAGCCTTATCATACGAATCTTTCTTCGGAATTTTTCAGTATTGAATCATACATCAATAACTACTTGAATGAAATCAATTTCAACGGATATGTGGAAATGCATTTTCATGATGGAGAAGAGGGTGTTGTTTCTCTTAATAAGGGAAATGTGAATACAATAATAACTGATTCGCTTCAGCTAAGAAGAGACCGGGCAACACAAAGTGAGCTTCGAGTTTTTGATATGTATGCTCTCAAACTGCTAGAGCGAGCTCAGAGTAAAGGTGCGATGTATGATATCTACGCCTATGTATAACGGCGATTTGAAGGACTAACAAGTAAAACATTTGATGACAACACAATATTGTTTGCCGAAGGATTTAAGGTTGTCTTGATTTGAGAGATGATTGTTGCTCATTCAGCGAAAAGGCGTAACCCTCCAACGGCGAGTATGATGAGTGCTACGATCTTGAATACGACACTCGCTGTGTAAGCGAATACAAGACCATAGTTTATGGTGAGAAAAAGCGAAATATCCGCTATAAGTAAAAATCCTGTTGTACCTATGATCATGTTGATAACCTGACCAATTAAGCCCCCTTTATATTTGGACCGAGCATAGATGAAGACAATAATGATAATAATATAGATCGATACTGACAGTAATAGCAGTAAAATCAATTGAAAAAGATGCTGATCCAGCTCGCTCATCATGGTGTTCTCTCCCTCTTCCTTCTGTCGTTTGAAATAACAGGCCGATACGTGTGGTACAATCGTGGCGTGGGTTCGAATGTTAAGGTTTTAGGGCCTTACTGAACATGATTTTTGATAAAGATTTACGTTGCAATTTAAATTGAAATGTTTTGCCATTTTGTCTGATAAAGATTATTTGTCATGTTTGCTTGGAGTACTTGTTCAATATATGTTTTAAAGTCTTTTGCAATTGATTCGAGTAGGTGGTGTTGACGCTTAAGTTTTCTATATTCGCAACTGTTGTTTTGATATCCTGTATCATGCGTTGAGTTATTCTGTTTCCCAAATATCTCTGTGACTCGTCAAGGATACTTTCAAAGAGTTCTCCGAAGATGTCGATGAAAATGAATCGTTTTTCAGGCTCTGGATAATAGTGAGCCATGTTGTTCAGTATCGTTTTTTGCTCCATATTTTTGGGATCATCAAGAGACACGTTTTCGAAAAGCTTTTGCTTGTCCTGATCCAGGAGCGTCTTGGCATTCAAGGCTATTTGGTTTGTTCGTCGGCCCAATTCGCGGTAAAGTCTTGAATGCAGGGTCTTGTACATATCGAATATGAGCTCGAAGATTCTGGACACTTCTTCGAACTCTTTATCTTCATATTCTGCGGATTCGCGAATTTTTCTGATCAATCCGATTTTGCTCAGTCGGTAAAGGATACTTATTATTGAATCCTCTGAGGCTCCACTGAATCGTACAATCTGGTCAATATTGCGAAATCCGTCTATTAAAGAAAGGACAAATAGTTCATTCGTATTGAGTTTTTCTCGTAAATTCGTTTCGATTTCATCAAAATAAGGCGTTTTTCGAAATATGACCTTGTTGTCTGTGATTTCTTTTCGAAAGTTGTTTACGTCAAATCGTCTTTGTGCGGCTTTAAAAGCCATTTTTAAAGGTGAATAAGTAATCTTTGGCCTTTCATTGATTGTTTGCTGCGTAAAATATATTTGTCCTTCACGTGTAAATAATGTTTCACTTACTACTTCTATGATTTGTTGATCAAGAATATCTCCTAATTCTTGTTTAGTAATTAAATTATCTTCAAGCATAAATTGACCAATATGCTTTTTTCGTTTTTTAGATTCTATAATATATTTTTTCATTTGGTCATATGTAATATCATTTTTCCTCTCCATTATATATTTGCCTATTCTTTTTTCCAGTGACAGGTTCTGTATAAAAAATAGTAGCCCTTTTTTAAACATGAGTTTTTGTGATTTGTCTGAATGTTCTATTTGGGCAACCCCTGAAAGATTGTTAAAGTAAATTACGTAAGCAAAATGAAGTAATGATACATCCTGAATATTGCATTTTATCTGTATAGGTTCAGAATTTTTTTCAAGTTTGACCGGCTCGACGATATTGAGGCGGCTCGCAGCAAACCATTCCCATATCGCACGTTGGAAATCGCCGTTTTGATAATATTCCACGCCTTTGTTCAGATATGAAAAAAACTTGCACTCAGGAAAATCATCATACTCGAGAAGGTGATAACTCACGTCGATCCTCCTTGATCCTGATCCCTTTTTTACCGTCCGTGAGCTATTCCAGAGGTGTTTATCCAAGGGTACGTGTTGGCACATCTGGATTGTTAGCGATTTGTAGTTCAGTCCTGTCAACGCTTAATGGATAGGGAGAAATCATATTGTATGTATGATTGCTCCTTGCAGTGAACATCTTTGCATATGTTTTTCATTTATTTACTATATCTTTTTCCGCATCTCAAATAGTTTTTTATTCTCCCGAAGTCTCCAGCTTCGCTGATTCTTGACTAAAATACTACAGATTTTTTTTCGCTGTAAAACAGTATTTTATCATCAAAAGTGTGAGCCTGTGAGACATTGTTTCAGTCATGCCTGTCGTTTATGATGACCAATGCGATGCAGAGGTGTGCCTGAGTCCTCGGTAGGGTGTGTACTTGTTCGAGGAGGCTGGCCTATTTATCGTGGAATATATATGGCTTTCCTTTTTTGTATGAAAATGTGTCCAA
>CAYNCR010000236.1:3286-4618 GCA_964395575.1 uncultured Desulfohalobiaceae bacterium | reverse complement strand
CTGCAAAAGATCCGGCAAATCCTGGAAAGCGGGGATTTCGAGACCGGCCAGGGCGTGGCCAGCGAGCTCGATCCCATAGAGGAGTACTTGCAGGAAATCACCGCAGGTATCCAGCTCCGGGAACCGGTCCGCGTCGTGGTGGACGGCGGCAACGGCAGCGCCGGCAATGTCTGCGCCTCTCTCCTGGAGCGCATCGGCGCAAAGGTGATCCCCATCTATTGCGAGCCGGATCCCGATTTCCCCAATCACCACCCCGATCCGACAGTCATGGAGAACATCCGCGACCTGCGACAGGCGGTCCTGGACAACGGCGCGCACGCCGGCATCGGTATGGACGGGGACGGCGACCGTATCGGCGTGGTTGACGAGCGGGCCGGTGTGCTCTACGGAGATCAGCTGCTCGCCATCTTCGCCAGGGACATGCTCCGCCATCACCCCGGAGCTTACGTCATCGGAGAGGTCAAGTGCTCCCACCTGCTGTTCAAGGATATCCAGGAGCACGGCGGGCACGCGATCATGTGGAAGACGGGCCACTCCCTGATCAAGGACAAGATGCGCCAGGTCGGGGCCAAGCTCGCCGGCGAAATGAGCGGCCACATGTTCTTCGCGGACCGCTACTACGGCTTCGACGACGCCATCTACGCCGCCGCCCGCCTCACCGAGATCATGAGCCGTGATGTGGACAAGCCTTTGAGCGGATATCTGGCGAATTGGCCAGTAACCCACAACACCCCGGAAATCCGTCTGGAATGCCCGGACAGCATCAAATTCCAGGTCGTGGACAAGGCAGTGGAATACTTCAAGGGGCTTTCCGGGGACTTCGAGGTCCTGGATGTGGACGGAGTGCGGATCAACCTCAGGGACGGATGGGGCCTGGTTCGCGCCTCCAACACCCAGGCCGTCCTTGTCATGCGCTTTGAGGCGGAGACGGAAGACCGGCTCCGGGAGATCCGGGAATTCTTTGAAAGCCCGCTGCAGGGATGGATCGAGGAGCTGGGCGGATAACCGAGCCCTTCACCCATTCGATGAATGGGTAAAGGGTTGATCCCGACCCCGGGGATGGTCTAGGACACCCTTGGAAAGGCCCTGCCGCGCAGAGCAACGTTCATCTCCGACACCCCGAACCAGGAACGACAGACCATGCCCGATTCCGGACAAAAGTCACATGTGACCATCTATACCGACGGGGCCTGCCTGGGCAATCCCGGGCCGGGCGGGTGGGCCGCCCTGATCAAATCCGGCGACGACTGCCGTGAAATCTTTGGCGGATACCGCAGGACCACGAACAACCGAATGGAAATCCTCGCCCTGGTCCAGGCGCTCAGTCATCTG
>CAYNCR010000236.1:0-3276 GCA_964395575.1 uncultured Desulfohalobiaceae bacterium | reverse complement strand
AGCAGCGTCGAGGCGTACACGGACTCCCGCTATCTCAACGACGCCCTGAACAAGGGGTGGCTCAAGGGATGGATCAAAAACGGCTGGCGCACTGCGTCCAAAAAGCCGGTCAAGAACCGGGATCTGTGGGAAGCGCTGCTTAAGCAGCTTGAGCGCCATGAGGTGGATCTCAACTGGACCAGGGCCCACAGCGGTCAGAAAGAGAACGAGCGCTGCGACGAGCTGGCCAAGCTTCAGGCCCAAAAAAAGGATCTTCCCGAGGACACGGGGATGGAATCATCCTGACGCCGCTGTTTGGAGAGGAATATATGAGTGACGCACCTCTGGAAGAAATCCAGGAGCGGATCGGCTATCAATTCCGGGACAGGGACCTCCTGCAAACCGCGCTGATCCACAGCTCCTACGCCAATGAATACAACAACACCCTCCAGCACAACGAGCGCCTCGAATTTCTGGGCGACGCCGTGCTGGAGCTCATCATCTCCGAGGCACTGTACACGAAGTATCCCCAGACCCGTGAAGGGGAGCTGACCCGGATGCGGGCCCGTCTGGTCAGCGAACCCGCACTGGCGGACATGTCCCGCAGGCTCGGGCTCCAGGACCATCTTTATCTGGGTCGCGGCGAAGAGATCCAGGGCGGGAGGGAACGCGACGCCATCCTGTGCGACACTCTGGAATCCATTTTGGGAGCGGTCTTCCTGGACAGCGGATTCGAAAGGGTCAAACAGGTCATTCTCCGGCTTTTCGCGGACATGTGGCCCAGCCGCATCAGGGCCCAACCCAGGAAGGACGCCAAGAGCAAGCTCCAGGAGATCACCCAGAAAGAGTATCAGGAACGCCCCAAGTATTTCCTGGTGAATAGCTTTGGCCCGGAGCACGCCAAGACCTACCGAGTGGAGCTCACGCTCCCCGATGGGAGCACCCGCACCGCGGAGGCCTCGAGCCTGAAAAAGGCGGAGCAGCTCGCCGCTGAAAAGGCCCTGCAGGATCTGCAGGATCCCGAGGAGAGTTAGCCCGGACCCCTTCCCTGACTGCCATCACCTCCCGTGGCGAGGAAAAATCGCCCCATCGAAACGGGGGGCTCAGGCCGCTCGCTCCTCACTCTCCGGGATCTCCCAGACACGTGCCCGAGCTGACTTCCTGCAGGCCGGCAACCACCTCTTCCACCTCGTCGATAATCCGCCCCGGTGTAGAGGCCCCGGCAGTCAAGCCCACCGTGTCACAGCCCCTGATACGCTCCAGCGG
Organism: uncultured Desulfohalobiaceae bacterium; assembly: GCA_964395575.1. GTDB lineage: Bacteria > Desulfobacterota > Desulfovibrionia > Desulfovibrionales > Desulfothermaceae > JAIPDU01. The sequence goes on along the minus strand of CAYNCR010000236.1, from coordinate 2,031 downwards.
CAGCTCCGAAGCCTCCTCCACGTGGACGCAGGGCTTGCCCTGCGAAACGGCCACCTGGGCCAATCGCCGTGTATTGCCGCTGCTGCGCCCTCCGACCACGATCATCAGATCGACCTGTTCGGTAATATCCCAGGTCTCCTGCTGTCTCTGCCTGGTCGTATCGCAAATGGTATCCAGGACAGGGAGATCTCCGCCCAGTCGGAAGCTGAGGATCTCATGGATACGCGTGTACTCCGAGCGATCCTGGGTGGTTTGCGCAGCCAGCACGTAGTCCGTGCCCTCGGCGAGACGACCGGACAGCTCCGAAAGGTCCTGGAAGACCATGGTCTCGCTCTGGGCATAGCTCACCAGGCCCACCACCTCGGGATGATCGGGTTCGCCATAGAGCAGCAGATTCCGGTCCTGGGTATGGGATTCGATGAGTTTCTGGGCCTTCTTCACCTTGGGGCAGGTCGCGTCCACCAGGCGAACCCCGTTTTGCCGCAATGTGCGGCGAATACGCCTGGGGACGCCGTGGGCCCGGATGACGACGCTGCTGCCCGAGGGCGCTCTTTCCGGCTCCTCGAGCTGGGAGACCCCCCTTTCGGCGTATTCGGCCAGCACCTGAGGATTGTGGATGATCGGCCCCAGGGTATAGATCGCTCGCGCCTGATCCGCCCCTTCCGTGAGCTGTCGCTCCAGTTTCTTCAGGGCGAGATCCACACCCATGCAGAACCCCGCTGTTGCGGCTCGAATAACTTTCGGCATGTTCTTCTCCCTAAGGGGATGTTCCGTGAGCCTGTGAGTTCATCGGGCTATTCGCGAGCCAGCCCCTCCAGGAGGGATTCGATCTCCTCCCAGGAGGAGGCCCGCACCAAGCGGCTGCGGACCGCGCTTGCGCCGGAAAAGCCCTTCAAATACCTAGGCAGGATGGTCCGCATCTTGAGCAGATTCTTCCGGCTGTCCGCATAGCGCCGGCATAGGTGGACATGGCGTCGGGCAACCTCCAGGCGTTCTGCGTTATCCGTCCCGCTGCACCGATCCTCGCCGTCCTGTACCATTCGATAATGATCCCGGAAAACAGCCGGGTTGGCAAGGGCCCCGCGGGCATACATCAGCCCGTCCGCCGAGCACTTGTCCAGACAGTCCCGCCCATTGGCCGCAGTGTGCAGATCTCCGCTTGCCAAAAGCGGCACCCCCCGGACCCGCTCCCGCAGAAGCTGGAGATGGCTCCAGTCCGCACTCCCGGAAAGTCCCAGCCCAGCAGAACGCGGATGCAGGGCGACCCAGCCCAGCCCGAGGCCGTCCAGCCTGGATGCTGCCTGGGAGATGAATTCCGCCCCGCTCCATCCGGAACGGATCTTGACCCCCACGCGGCCTTCTCCGGCAACTGCCAGCATCGCCTGCAGGATTTCCACCATCCTGCCGCTATCCTGAAGCAGGGCCGCCCCCGCTCCGGTCTTGACCACCTTTTTCACCGGACACCCGGCGTTCAGATCGAAATAGCGGGCTCCCCAGTCCCATAGACGCAGCACCGCCTCCCTCACAAAATCGACCTCCGCTCCGAAGACCTGAACCACCAAGGGGCTGTCCTCGGGCACGCGAGGAATGCTGCGGACCAGATCCCAGCTCCCCTCCCCGCCGTAGACCAGGCCTTTGGCGCTGACCATCTCCGTGCAGGCGACCGCAGCCCCGTATTCCCTGCAGAGCATGCGGAAGGGGAGATCGGAGAACCCGGCCAGGGGGGCCAGCCAGGGCTTGTCCGGAGCGACCGGAGGAGCGGTATCGCTGGAGATGCTCATAGGCTCTTTTGTACTGCACGTCGTAATCGGTGATGTGTGACTGATGAAACCCGGACGCGGACGTCAGACGCCGTATCAAAAACCCAAAATTCGAAATGCGAAATGCGAAATCCGAACGCCCAGCACTCGCATGAAGGTCCCCCCCTTCCTTCACACAGAGCACCGATAACAGCAACAGAACTGCTCAACTCGGGATATCCTGTTCCATCTGCCATCTGGTCAGGGCGCTGTAAATGTTTTTCTTGATGCG
>CAYNCR010000235.1:0-4642 GCA_964395575.1 uncultured Desulfohalobiaceae bacterium | reverse complement strand
TCCTCAATCCGGACAAGCTGACCAAGCAGTCCCTGGAGCTCAGCCCGTACACCTTCTCCTTCAACGATCTGCTCCAGGATCTGGGCAAAAGCTCCCTGCCCCAGAAGGACAAGCTCATGGATCTGCTGCAGAACATCCAGAACTGCTCCCGCTGCGGCAAGTGCAAACAGGTCTGCCCCATGTACTGCCCGGAACAGGGATTTCTGCACCATCCGAGGAACAAGATCATCGCCCTGGGAGCCCTGCTGGAGGGATACACCTATACCCGCCAGAAGGGGATCAAACCGGACAGGGACCTCCTGGACACGCTTCAGGATCTGGTGGAGCGCTGCACCGCCTGCGGCAAATGCACTTCGGTCTGCCCCGTCTCCATCCAGACTTCGCAGCAGATGCTCAATATGCGCTCCTTCCTGGAGGAGAACGGAGACGGCGGCCGTCACCCGCTCAAGACCCGCTTGCTGGGGCATCTCTTCGGTGAGCAGGGCCGTCTGGCCAATGCGGCCAAAACGGCTTCCGTGAGCCAGCAGGTCCAGAACCGGATCAGCCGGCTCATCCCCAAGGGACTTCGGGACAAAGCGGATCACCCCGTGCTCAGCGGGCCCGGCCCCCTGCTCTCCTTCACCAATCTGGACGAAAGCCTGCATCTGGATCGGAACAATCTCTTCCTCGCGGGCAGCGGAGAGGACACCGCGGAAACAGTGCTCTACTTTCCGGGCTGCGGGGCCAACCTCTTCTACAGGGATATCGGCCTGGCCGGGATCTCCATCCTTCTGGCCTGGGGCAATAACGTGATCGTGCCCCCGCGCCACCTCTGCTGCGGATATCCCTTGCTGGCCTCCGGATGCATGCAAACCTACGCCAAAAACAAGGACAATGTCCGAAGCACCCTCAACAGCCTTCTGGAGCAGGCACGCGGACACTCCCTGAGCGTGAGCAGGGTCCTCACCGCCTGCGGCACCTGCCGCGAGGCCCTGGAGGACTTCGCCCTCGCCACAGGCGGAGAGGGTCAACTGGAGCACAGGGACCTGCTGCAGCACGTGATCGAGCGCGGCCGGGGCCGCTTCCAGCCGGACCTGTCCGAATGGGGCCACCCGCAAAGGCTGCTCTACCATCCGGCCTGCCACAGCGAATGGTTCGGCGTTGCCTCCCACAAGAGCGGCTCCATTTACGCTTCCGGCTTGAGCGACCTGCTGGGAACGAATGTGGAAATTTCGCCCGGATGCTGCGGGGAGAGCGGGCTCGGGGCCATGACCTCGCCCCACATCTACAGCACGCTGCGCCGCCGCAAGACCAGGCAGCTGGAGAACGATCTCTCCGGATATCCCGTAAATCTCCCGCTGCTCGTGGGATGCCCATCCTGTAAGGTCGGGCTTTCGCGAATCACAGCCGCGGAAAGCTGGCCCCACGAGGTCCTGCACACCCTCGAGTTCCTGGCCAGAACCCGACTGGGCCGGAATTGGCGGAGCCGGGCCGAAACCGAAATCGTCAACCACGGGATCACTGAGGCCACGTGATGCGCGTGCTGGGGATCGACTTCGGTCTGAGCCGCATCGGACTGGCCATCTCCGACTCGGACGCGGAGATGGCCTTTCCCTTGAAAACGGTCTTTAAAAAGACCCGCGAACAGGCCTTCGAGGAGATCCGGGCCGTCGTGACCCAGCGCGGTGTGAAGGCTATTGCGCTCGGGCATCCCCTGGATATGGAGGGCAAAAGGACCCTGAGCACACGGCAGGCGGAAAACTTCCGACAGGAGCTGGAAAACCGGCTGGATATCCCGGTCCATCTCGTGGACGAGACCTGCACCTCGGCCCAGGCCGAGGCCAAGCTGCGCCAGGCGGACGTTCCTCCCAGGAAACGCAAGGCCATTCTGGATCAGCAGGCCGCGGTTGAAATTCTGGAAAGCTTTCTGCACAATGATTAAGAATCTGTGTGAACTGTTTGCCCTATTTCCGATCCGTAAAAGCGGCGTTCAATAGATCGGCGCCTTTGCTTCCGCGGATCGGAAAAGCACGGATGCGTTCATGGAACGCGGCCCAAGCGAGAGGAGAATCTTTATGCCCGTAATAACCATCTCCAGACAATTCGGCGCGGGAGGACGTACATTGGGGGAACATCTGGCGAGCAGGCTCGGATATGCCGTTGTGGACGAGGATATCATCGAGCAGACCGCCCAGAAGGCCAACGTTTCCCCGGAATGGGTCAAGAGCCTGGAACAGGAGGCCGGCGGTTCCCTGCAGCGTTACTTCTCCGGCCTCAAATCGGTGAGGCAGAGCTATCTCTACAAGGCGGTCATCGACAAGCAGGGCTACATCGACGGCCACCGCTACGTGGAGCTTTTGTACGAAATCATTCCCCAGCTCGCCAATCGGGACAATGTGATCATCCTGGGCCGAGGCAGCCAGTACATCCTGCAGAACCGGCCCAACACCTACCATCTCCTCCTCGTGGCCCGTCACGAGGACCGTATCCACTTCCTCAGCCAAAACTACCAGATCGACCGGAACAAGGCGCAGCAGATCGTGAGCCGGCAGGACAAGATCCGGACCAATCTCTACCGCTTTTTTGGCAAGGAAGACTACAACAGCCCCTTCCTGTATCACGTCGTGCTCAATATGAGCCAATTGAGCCAGGAACAGGCCCTGAACAGTTCTTCGGCCCTGCTCGCTCCGGAGCAGGAAGCGTCCGACTCCTTCCGGAACAACTGATTCCAACGGGGAAAACGCAGCAACGCGTTTTCCCGGCTATGAATTCCCTGCCCGTATCCCCGGGCGGAGACTACGCTCTCTTCTGTGCTGTTGAGATCTTCAAAAATACGGCCCCCAGCACGCCTGCCACGGCCGAGCCCATCAATACGCCCAGCTTGGCGAAGTTGAGCAGGTCCGCCTGGACGAAGGCCAGTCCGGAAATGAACAGGGACACGGTAAAACCGATCCCGCCCAGCATGGCCACGGCGACAACCTGGGTCCAGGTGACCCCTTCCGGCAGCGAGGCAATCCCGAGCTTCACCGCAAGCCCGCAAGCCAGGAAAACCCCCACCGGCTTGCCCACAAAAAGGCCCAGGATAATCCCCAGGGTCACCGGATTCGCAAGCGCCTCCCCCAGAGAGGCCCCCTGAAGCATAACCCCGGCGTTCGCCAGTGCGAAAATGGGCAGGATCACAAAAGCGACCCAGGGATGGATGACATGCTCCAGCCTCTGCAGCGGAGGCTCCACCTCGGTGCTGGCCATTTTCAGACGATGGGCGGTATCCAGGTAGTCCTTGTCCATGAGCATGGAGAACCAGTAACAGGCGTCCACGTTGGGGTCCTTGCACTGATCCAGTATGGAGTTCACCTTCTTGTAGAAGTATTCGTATCCGTACTTCCCCCTCGCGGGAATGAGCAGGGCGGCGAGGACCCCGGCGATGGTGGAGTGCACTCCGGAATAAAACACACAGATCCAGAGGATAACACCCAGGCCCCCAAAGAGGAACAGCGAGCGGAATCGCAACAGACCGGCCAAAGCCATCAGAAGAGCCACCCCACCGGACAGGGCCAGATAGATCAGGGACAGCTCCCCTGTATAGAAAAAGGCGATGATGAGCACACCGCCGATATCGTCGGCGATGGCGAAGGCGGCCAGAAATATGCGCAATCCGCTGGGCAGCCCCCTGCCCAGGAGGGCCAGAGCGCCCAAGGCAAAGGCCACGTCCGTGGCCATGGGGATGGCCCATCCAGACATCTGGGGCGTGCCCCAGTTGAACAGGGAATACACCAGGCCCGGGACGACCATCCCCCCCACAGCCCCAATAATCGGCAGGAGCGCCGCTTTTAGGGATGAGAGCTCGCCGACCAGGATCTCCCGCTTGATCTCCAGGCCGATGAGCAGAAAAAAGAAGGCCATGAGGCCTTCATTGATCCATTCCAGGAGGTTCATCCCGAAGGAGGAGTGCCCGAGGTGCAGAGCGAATTCCGTGTGCCACAGGGCAGTATAGGCCTCGGCAAAGTAGGAGTTGGCCCAGACCAGGGCAACCGCCGCCCCCAGGAGCAGCAGAATGCTGCTGGAGGCCTCCATGCGCAGAAAACGGTTCATCGGTTCCAGGGCCTCGGAAATGAAGAGCTCCCGCAGCGAAAAGTACTCCTTGTCCGGTCCGGGTCCGGCCATGGCTGCCTCCTGATGCTGTTTGTCCTTTCTTCAAAAATGAAATACAGTAACAATTTTGTAAAGCCAAACTACTGAGCTTAAAATCCTTGTAACCTTATGCGCAAGTACATTCTTCCTCTGGCTGTTCTCGCCTTTCTGTGCCTCGCTCTGTACGGAGCCTATACCGTCTCCAGCTATCTCTATGCACCCATACAGGAGCCCGGCCGGGAAAAAATCATTCGCATCCGCAGCGGATGGTCCTTTGACCGCGTGGCACAATATCTGCTCAGGGAGGATATCATCCGGAGCCCGATTCGTTTCAAGCTCATGGCCAAGCTGACGGACAAGGCCTCCACCGTGAAAGCTGGGGAATACGCAGTGGACACCTCCTGGTCCCGGATGGAGCTCTTGAGCCATTTGAACGAGGGCGATGTCCGGCTGCACAAGCTCCAGGTCCCCGAAGGGCTGGCCTGGTGGGAAACCGCTCGTCGCGTGGCGGACTCGGGTCTGGCCAGTTTCC
>CAYNCR010000234.1:0-4695 GCA_964395575.1 uncultured Desulfohalobiaceae bacterium | reverse complement strand
TGGAGCGCTTTGCTGGGTTTCATAATACACCTTGGCCTTGTTGGTACCGCTTGAGGTGTAATTGATTCCCTCCAGTCATTATCATTCACACCATTTGAATCCTGCTTCACCGGAAGTGATCCGGGAATGTCGATGAGGTGTTGCGTATCCCATCATGGGAAACCCGGGATGAAACATGCGCTTCAGCGTCCACCCGCTATTGCCTCGCGACATCTTCATGCTTGGTTGTGCTCGGGTCGGCCCGGGAATGAGGGTTGTAATGATCCCCAAGGCCCGCGAGCGGGCTCTCCGGATCACTCTTCATGAAAAGCGAGCAGGATGCGGTAGGGCCTTTGCTTCTGTTGAGGCACGACCCTGCCCTGCACGTACAGGCTACGGCTCTCTTCCTTTTTATTCAGCGTAAAGCGCGTGCTCTGGAAATCCTCGCCCCGCTCGAGGGCACTCTCCAACCTGTTCCGCAGATCGGTGTCCTCCAGCATCCATTGGGTGAGACGGAAAAAATTCTCTCCCTCCGCCTGTTCCGCGGACACATCCAGGAGCCGATACAGCTCGGGGTTGGCGATGATGAGACGGGCCTGATCGTCCAACACAGCCATGGGTTGATAGCTCATGTCAAAAATGCTTCGCACCAGCGCCCAGGCGTTCTCCAGTTCGACGTTGACCTTCTGAAGGCGCTCATAGGCCTTTTTCTGGGCATCCACGTCGCGAAAGGTCACCACGCATCCCTGGATCCGGTTGTTCATGGAGCGATAGGGCATGACCCGCATCATGTACCAGGTTCCGTCCGTGGTCCGAACTTCCCGTTCCACGGGAACGAGCTGATCCAGAACCTGCTGCAGATTGGCGATCAATCCGTCGTATTCCAGATTGGTCACCTGATGTTCCAGGGGACGGCCCACGTCGGACTCGATCAGATTGATGATCCGGGTGGCCTCACGGGAAAAGCGCTTGATCCGAAGCTTCTCGTCCACGAACACCGTGGCGATCTCCGTGCTGCTCAACAGATTGGTGATATCGTCCTGGGCCGCGGACAGATCGTCCACCTTGCTCTGAAGCTCGGCGTTCAGTGTCTGCAGCTCCTCGTTGAGGGACTGCAGCTCTTCCTTAGACGACTCCAGCTCCTCGTTCGTGGACTGCAGTTCCTCGTTGGAGGACTGCAGCTCCTCGTTTGTGGACTTGAGCTCCTCGTTGGAGGATTCCAGCTCCTCGATGGTGGTCTGATGGTTCTCCCGCGTCCGGCGCAGCTCCTCCTCCAGCTCCGCGACCCGGGCCTTATACCAATCCCGTGAGACCTGCTCGCCCTTCTCGGGAGCCGGTGTCTCCTCAGTCGGCTCCGGCACCTCGGGAACGTCCTCAAAGGCGATCAAAAGCCTTCCGGCAATCTCCCGCGGCCTGTCCAGGGGACAGACGTAGAGGTTGACCCTTTGCGTGCCCCAGTCCGTCACCACCCGGACGTTTCTGCGCACAACTTCCTGCCACTCGGAAACGGCTTGTCGCATACACGCGGACAGATCGATACGCAGCCCTTCACGGGCCATATCCAGAATGCTCTGCGTGGGCGGACCGCTGGCCGGCTCCAGATATTTTCCGGTTCGGCCCTGGATATGCAGGATGGTCCCCGCCTGGTCCGCCAGAACAGCGGGCAGGGCGAAACGCTCCAGAACCGCGCGCTGGGTCAGGCGCTCGATGCTCTCCAAGGTCCTGTTGAAAGCCCTGGCTTCGGTTTTCGGAGCCTCTTTCGGAATGCCCGTGGGGAACTCCACCGGCTGCCGCCGGGAAGCGGGGACCTCCTCCCGGCGGTAGATCTTCCACGTGGTGTTCAGTGTCTTGAACAGATTGGTGAAACCGCCGACGGTCTCGGACGAGCCGAGCATGAGCACGCCACCCGGGAGCAGGGTGTGGTGAAAAAGGGGCAGGAGCCGTTTCTGGGCGCTCGCGTCGAGATAGATCAACAGATTGCGGCAAAGCAAAAGGTGCAGCCTGGAAAAAGGCGGATCCTTGAGCACGTCCTGCACGGAAAAGACGGCGCACTCCCGGATCTCCTTGCGAATACGGTAGGTCTCCCCCTCCTGGGTGAAGAATCGCTCAAGTCGTTCCCGGCTCACATCGGCCATGATGCTTGCCGGATACGTGCCCTCCCTGGCCCTCTCGATGGACTGCCCGTCGATATCCGTGCCGAAGAGCTGCACCCCGATGCGTTGGGGAAGCATGTCCTGGCACTCCTGAAGGATCATGGCCAGGGAATAGACTTCTTCACCCGTGGAGCAGCCCGGAATCCAGGCCCGGAAAACGCCGTCTTCGTCGAGGCTGTTCAGGATGTCCGGCAGGATGTCCCGCTTGAGCACCTCGAAGGACTGCGGCTCGCGAAAGAAGTTGGTCACCCCGATGAGCAGCTCGCGGAACAGGGCGTTCAGCTCTTCCTGGGACTCCCGCAGGTAGCGCACGTAGGCCTCGGGGTCATCGATCTGGTTGAGCCCCATTCTGCGATTGATTCGCCGCAGCAGGGTGCTCTCCTTGTACGCGGAGAAATCGTGCCCCACCTGCACTCGGAGCAGGGCAAAGATCTTGGGCAGCCACTCGCGATCCCTCCTGCCCTCGTTCTCCGCGGGAGCACCGAAGAACCCCAAATAGCGCACGATCCGGTCCGGCATCTGCTCCGGAGCCAGGATCATGTCCGTCAAACCGGTATTCACGGCGCTCCGCGGCATCCCGTCGTGCTTCGCCGTAGCCTCGGACTGGACCACAACGAGCCCTTCCGCGGACTTGACCTCCTTCAGCCCCACTGTGCCGTCCGAGCCAGTGCCGGAAAGGACGACGGCCACCGCCCTGTTCCCTCTGTCCGCGGCCAGGGCGCGGAAGAAAAAATCGATGGGCAGGTGGATCTTCCCGTCCACGGGGTCCAGGAGCTGAATAACCCCTTTGTAGAGATTGACCTCCTTGTTCGGGGGGACCACGTACACGTGATCGGGCTGGAGGACATTGCCGTCGGCCGCCATTTCCACGGGCAGGGAGGTGTCCTTCTGCAGGAGTTGCGGGAGCATGCTCGGCCTGTCCGGGGTCATATGCACCAGGACGATGTATGCCGCCCCGGTATCGGCGGGCAGGTGGGAGAAGAAGGTCCGCAGCGCCTCGAGCCCTCCTGCGGAGGCGCCCAGGCCGACAACCGGGAACTGCTGATGTGCGCCGGACCTGTCACCGGAAGCGGCGGGAAGCTCGCCATCCGCTTTTTCGGAGGTGAATGCAGAGGTATTGGATTGATCCTCGTCCCTGGATATCACATTGTCTCCTGGCGATATTCGAGAAGGAAAACAGGTACCTGATCTCCTCTTTACCGATTTTCTATGTGGATAATGCCACATGTTGTCCCAATTGCCTACCTTTACCATATGAAATTCTGCGACAGGGCCTCGAGCTCAAACGCAGAAAAACATTTCCAGAGGAATTCCAACCCTGAAATTGCCCTCGAGACACCCCTTTGCTATATTGGAGATAATCAATGAGACTCTCGATCCACACAGCTTTTGGAGACCACGCCGCCAAAATCACCCATGCATGACAGGGAATGAGCTGAGCCCCTCCTCTTTGGAAATTTGGCCAAAGTTTTTTGGACTTGGAACAAGTATCCAATTCGCCCTTCAAGCTCTATTCCTGCCCCAGGAGTTGCCATGCCTTCCCAGAACACCTCGAGCTCGGATCCCGTGCTCGTCCTCGGCGCAACCGGATATGTCGGAGGACGCCTTGTGCCCCGCCTGCTGGACAAGGGCTACCGGGTCAGGGCAGGAGTGCGGTCCCCGGCTAAGCTGGCCTGCCGTCCCTATGGCAATCACCCAGAGCTGGAGATCGTTGCCGCAGACCTTTTGGACTACCCCTCGCTATATGAGGCCATGAGCGGATGCCGGGCCGTGTACTACCTGGTGCATTCCATGCAGTCCGGAGGAAAGGACTTTGTTCGCGCGGACCAGGACGCCGCGCGGAACGCGGCCAAAGCTGCCGAAGAGGCCGGTGTTGAGCGCATCATCTATCTGGGCGGGCTGGGCGAGGAACAGGACGACCTGAGCGAACATCTCCTGTCCAGGCGGGAGGTCGGTCGGATCCTGCAACAGGGGAGCGTCCCCTTGACCCACTTCCGGGCTGCCATCATCCTCGGCGCCGGTTCCGCATCCTTTGAGCTGGTGCGCTATCTGGTGGAGCGCCTTCCGGCCATGATCGCTCCGCGCTGGGTCAGCACAGAAGCCCAGCCCATCGCGGTGAGCAATGTCCTCACCTATCTCGAACAGTGCCTGGAGGTCGAGGCCACCAAGGGCGAAACCTTCGATATCTGCGGCCCGGATATCATGAGCTATCGGGACCTCTTCCAGCTCTACAGCGAGGTGGCGAGCCTTCCCCGGAGGCTGATCATTTCCGTGCCTGTGCTGACCCCGAAGCTCTGCTCCTACTGGGTACACCTGGTCACCCCGGTTCCCTCCTCCATTGCCAGGCCGCTTATCGAGGGGCTTCGCAACCGCGTCGTCTGCGGGGACAACCGCATCCGGGACCTGATTCCGCAGCGCCTCCTCTCCTGCAGGGAGGCCCTGACCTCCTCCCTGGAGCGAGTCCGGAAATCGGAGGTGGAGACCTGCTGGTCCGACGCAGGGAACCTGGCCCCTCCGGAATGGATCAGCTGCGACGACGCGTCCTATGCCGGGGGAACGGTCC
>CAYNCR010000233.1:1585-4715 GCA_964395575.1 uncultured Desulfohalobiaceae bacterium | reverse complement strand
CGCCGCAGAAGAGATGGGCCGCTGGCACCACGGGGATGGGCTGCCGGGTCATGTCGATGCCCAGCTTCAGGCAATGCTCATGGATGGTGGGAAATCTCCGGGTAAGATCGTTTTCCGCATAACTCGCAGCGTCCAGATAGACAAAGTCGTCCCCGGTCTTGAGCATTTCCTCCACAATGGCCCGGGTGACTACGTCCCTCGGGGCCAGATCCCCCCGGGGATCGTATTCCTTCATGAAGGGCTTGCCGTCCATCCGGATGAACTTGGCCCCTTCCCCCCGAATGGCCTCGGTGATCAGAAACTGTTGTCCGCCGCGCTGAAACAGCGCGGTGGGATGGAACTGCACGTACTCGCAGTTCAGGACCTTGGCCCCGCTGCGCTGCGCCATGGTCAGCCCCGAGCCGATGGATCCCGGGGTGTTGGTGGTGTGCAGATACACCTGACCCACGCCCCCGGTGGCCAGGACAGTGTAGTCCGCCAGGGCCATCTCAACCTGTTCCGTGTTCTGATTGAAGAGATAGGCCCCCACGCACTGATTGAGGAGATGGTATTTGTACTCCAGCCGCTGCGAGTGGTGGTGCGTGGTCAGAAGGTCCACCGCGATCCGGCGGGTCAGGACATTGATGTTTTCCGAGGCCTCCACCGCCTCCTTGAGCCGCTCCATGATGGCCCAGCCGGTATAGTCCGCGCTGTACAGGATCCTGTTCCGGTTGTGACCGCCCTCGCGCGTCAATTTGAAGGTGCCGTTCTCCTCACGCTCAAAGGGGACCTGCAGCTTGTCCACCAGGATCCTTTGAACCGCCTCCGGGCCGTGCTTGCTCAAATACTGCACCGCACGGCGGTAGTTGTGGTTCCTGCCCGCCGTCTGGATGTCATCGCGCAGCAGATCGGGGCGATCATCCCGGCCCTGATACACGATCCCTCCCTGGGCCAGGGCCGTATTCCCGTCGTCCAGCTTCCGGCCGGCGCAGACCAGGGTCACCTCCCTGCCCTGCTCCGCCAGGCACAGGGCGGTGATGCACCCGGCTATCCCCGAGCCGATGATCAGGACCTCGCTGCGGATCCGTGCCGAACCGTTGACGTCATTTTCCTTGGTGGCCATATCCCTCTCGCTGGTCTTCCGGTAACGGTAACTATTCACCACCTTGCCGAACTGTAAGCCGACACGGGGCATTTTGTCTCATGCAGCTCCAACTCTGGATTTTCTAACGTCCGGCACTCACTTTCCCAGAGGCATAGAATATTTGGGCAAGCGTCCAGAAAAGTGAGTGCCGGACGAAGAAAATCCGGAAGCGGAGGTTTCAAGTGAAAAAATACCCCGTGAAGGGTTGCCGCTCAGGAATCCCGCGTGGAGCCGGCCAAATCGATCCGCATGCTGAAGTCCCTGGAACGGGCGGCGTTGGTCACGCTCCCCACGGAAATATAGTCCGCTCGCAGCGCCGCGAGCTCGGCGATGCTTTCCAGCCCCACTCCGCCGCTTATCTCCGTCTCGATTGCCCCGGGTATCCGTTCCAGGGCCGCGCTCAGGGACTCGGGCCTCATATTGTCGAGGAGTATGCGATCCACCCGGGAAGCGACAGCCTCGTCCACCTCCTCCTGCGTCCGGCACTCCACCACGATGGGGGGACAGGGCGAATAGGCCCTCCTGAGCAGGGAAACCGCTTTCTCGATGCCTCCGGCCCGGTCCAGATGGTTGTCCTTGAGCATGAGCATCTGGGAAAGATTCATGCGGTGATTGTGTCCCCCGCCGACCCGGACAGCGTATTTCTCCGGATACCGCAGTCCGGGCAGGGTCTTGCGCGTATCCAGGAGGCGGGTGTCGAAGCCGCGCATACGCTCCGTAAAATTCGCGGTGAGGTCGGCGACGCCGGAAAGATGCGCCACGTAATTGATAATAACCCGCTCCGCCCTGAGGATGATACCAGCCGACCCTTCCAGGCGGCAGACGCCGTCTCCTGCCTGGACACGGCTCCCTTCGGGGACGAGGTGCCGCACGCGCACATGCTCCTCTGCGCCCAGGCGCTTCAGAACAAGGTCCACCAGGGGCAGGCCGGCGACCAGGGTCGCTTCCTTGGCGACGAGGAGCGCGCTCAGAGAATCCTCCTCGGTAAAGATCCCTCTGCTGGTCAGATCCGGGCCGTCCTCCTCCAGAGCCAGATCGATGCCTCGCAGGAGAAATTCCCGCGCTTCGCCGCAGAAGAAGCTCTGGAAGAGCTTCCCCTCCCTATCCTCCATGCGGTACCTCCCTAACGGCTGATACAAGTATCCTGCCGAAATCCTTAGCCGGAACCGGGACCCTCGGTCCGCGATTCGGAAGCCGCGACCACTCTCTATCGAAAAATCCCGAGACTAATCACGCCGGATCTCCGCCCTAGTCCTCGCCCCAGCGCTTGCCCCAGAACCAGTCCAGTCCCAGCTGATCCAGGACGCGACCCGCGAAATGCCGGCTCATATCCTCGATCGTTTCGGGGCGGAAGTATAGGCCCGGGCAAGCGGGCATAATCACCGCACCTGCCCGGCTCACGGTGAGCATATTGGCAAGATGGATCTGATTGAGTGGTGTCTCCCTGGGAACGAGAACGAGGCGTCGCCCTTCCTTGAGGCACACGTCCGCGGCCCTGTGGATCAGGCTGTCCCCAGCCCCAGTCGCCAGGGAGCCCAGCGTGGCCATGGAGCAGGGGCAGACAATCATTCCGCTGTGCTGCCAGGAACCGCTCGCCGGCGGGGCGTCCATTTGATCCGGCCGATATAGGGCTTCCGCCGCGTCGGTGAATACCGATTCGTCCCAGTCCGACTCCGCATGGAGAACCTGTCTGGCGGCGTCGGAAAGCACAACGTGGACCTCTCCGATGCTGCATAGCCCCCGGAGAAGATGCACAGCGTAGAGCATCCCGCTCGCGCCGGTGACTGCCAGAATATATCGAGGCTGCATTCGATAGCTCGCTGCTTGGGTGACAAAACCACCCCGCACATACGCGGCGAATCCTGGACTCGCTGCAGTGGCGGGAACAAACAACCTAACGCAGGCTCTCGGCCTTGACAAGCGAGGCCTGTTGGCCTACGAATATGAATGGCGGTCAGGAGCTATTCATGGCTCTTCCAGACCCGGAGGAAGCGATTGCACTCGTCT
>CAYNCR010000233.1:0-1575 GCA_964395575.1 uncultured Desulfohalobiaceae bacterium | reverse complement strand
TTTCGAGAAGCTGGTAGGGCCCGAAAACATACTGCGAAAGCGTCGGCAGTAAATCTGGGCGAAAGAAGATCTTACGGGCAATTAGCTCAGTCGGATAGAGCGCCAGCCTCCGGAGCTGGAGGCCGCAGGTTCGAATCCTGCATTGCCCACTCTCCCGCTTTTCCTTCCAGGGGATACACCCAGCGTGTATCCCCTTTTTGTATTCCCGGCCTGCGTGATCTTGCTCAAGCGTATTTGCATACCAAACAGGTGACCCCTCTCCTGCGGCAATCATTCCAAATCTGTAACTGTTCACAACTTTGCCGAGAACCGTAAGCCATATCTCCGCCATGGAGATGATGGCTATGGCCAGCCGGTCCATCACCACGGTCCTGGTTACAGCTCAATTCCTTTGTGTCGATTGTCAGGACCCAATCTACGGGAAACCCTCCGGAAAGACGTTACAGCAAAACTTGGACAGCTTTCCTTTCCGGCATACCCGGAGCTAGCGGTTTAATCCCGATTTCGACCCTCTCTGGCTCCTCCCACGCCTTACGAGCTCTCTTAAGCAAAAGTCCGAGATCGCATCCCGATCCTTTCCTGGTAGATTGAGAAATTGGCAACCAGTTGCCCGGGTATTATCTGATACTTCCCTGCTCCAAACCACTCGTGCGTTACAGAGAACAAGATAGGGCTCGGGGCGGGGTAGTTTCAGATTCAAAACCAGGATTTCCCCAGTCTTGAGAGTTTCCCGACACTGAAACTGAATGCCCTTGGTGTTGATGTCGATGCCTTGGGTTTGGCGAAAGCCATGTTGCTTCCGGCGCTTGTATTCCAGGATGAAGCTCGCGTTGACCCGCAAGGTTGTCCTCCTTTCCACGGAGGCAGAGCCAAAGCCCTTATCCAACAATATTAACCGATTTCTCCCCGGAACTGATTCAATCGAAGAAGGCATGTACCTGGGTTTGCCATTCCACTTGAAGGTGACGAGACACTGTTTGCTCGTGTCTATCTCGTTGCCAAGGGGAAGATTTTCTTCAGGGAATTCGGCGAGAACCGTGCCCTCAGTTCCACCCTGGAGCTTGGCGATCGCTCTGAAACGCCTGGTCCCTCCGCCCTGGAGAGGAATGGTTACTTGAACCGGTTGAGGGTGCTCCAGGTACTGGACCACGGACTCGTGGAATACGGAGTCCCTTTTCCATATCAAGTTTTTTAGTGTTTTAATTTTTCCTGCCAGACGACTCGAGCGAGTCTCATGAGGTATAACGGATCGACCTGGATTGGTTGCCGAAGGGATTCCAGTTGCTTTACCCGTCACTTCGGAACGAGCTGGAAGCTTTAGCTCTTCGGACACTTTTTGGACCAGCCATTCGTTCACCGAAAGGCCATCAGCCTCTGCTACTTTTCGGATTATCCTACGGTAGCCCCGAGGCCAATTGATCAACTGGATATCCCTTAGCTTCATCTATAACCTTGTTTGGGTTTTGACGGTGTCCCCACTTTTCGGAGCATCCAGTTGGAGCCGAACTGCCTCTTTTTTATATGAAAATGTGTACAAGGTGTTGAATTGTTGAGGAATTGTCCGCGAGGCGAAGG
>CAYNCR010000232.1:0-4793 GCA_964395575.1 uncultured Desulfohalobiaceae bacterium | reverse complement strand
CCCAGCGGTCCATGGGGCAGGGGGAGATGCCCACCGCGGAGATCCCGTCCACCACAAGCAGGGCGTTCGATTCCCGCGTGATCCGGCTGATTGCTCCCACGGGGTGCAATACGCCAGTGGAGGTCTCCGAGGCCTGGATCAGCACTCCGGCAATGTCAGATCGCTCCCTGAGCTTCTCCGCGATATCCTCAGGGGGGATGGCCGCGCCCCAGGGGTAGGCCAGGGCGTCCACCTCAAGGCCCTGATTGCGGGCGATATCCTCCCAGCGCTGGCCGAATTTTCCCGCCTTGGCCACCAGCACTTTGTCCCCGCTCCGGAAGAGGTTGCTCACCGCGGCCTGCATGGCCCCTGTTCCGGAACAGGCCAGGGGCATCACCGGCTGCTCCGTGCCGAAGAGGCGCCCGAGCTCCGGCTGGATCCGGTGCATGATCTGTTTGAAGGGATCCTTTCGGTGGTGGATCATGTCCCGGCCCAGAGCGGCCTTGACCTGGGGGGCGAGCTCGGTTGGGCCTGGTGTCAGCAATCGCTCTTTGTTCAGCATGGATCTATTTGCTCCCGGCCGCTCCCTTCCCTGCGCGATTGAAATCCGTTCAACGGGGTTTTGGGGTGAAAACGTTCCCCGGACCGGCTTCAGCGGCACCACAGAGCCAAGGGAGGAGCAGCGGCCCGTCGTAGTTGAGCCTGCCTCAGTGGGCTTTTGCCCAGTTTTCGCCCAATCCCCATTCCACTGTCAAGGGAACCTCCAGGTCGGCCACACCGGACATGATCGCCGCAAGCCGCTCTCCGGCCTGTTGCCCCCCTTCCGAGGGGACCTCGGCCAGAAGCTCGTCGTGGACCTGAAGGATGAGCCGGGCGTCCAGGCGGGCGAGCTCTTTGTCGTCCGCGGCCAGGAGCATGGCCTTCTTGATGATGTCCGCCGCGCTTCCCTGGATCACGGTGTTGATGGCCAGTCGTCTGGACTGCTGGGCGAGGTTCTCGTTGCGGGAGTTGATGTCCGGCAACAGCCTGCGCCTCCCGAAGAGGGTGGTCACGTATCCGGCCTCCCGCGCCCCCTTCTGGATGCTTTCGAAGAGGCTGCTCACACCCTCCAGCTTGCTGAAGTAGATCCGGATGAACTCCTTGGCCTCCCTGACCGTGATCCCGGTCTCCCGGGCCAGCTTCTGCGGGCCCATTCCGTAGATGAGGCCGAAGTTGATGGTCTTGGCCTGCCGCCGCTCGTCGGAGCTGATTTCCCCGGTTCCCTTTTCCAGGATGAGCCCGGCGGTCTTGGCGTGGATGTCCTCCCCGCCGGTGAAGGCCTCGATGAGGGTGGGGTCCCCGGAAAAGTGGGCCAGGATCCGCAATTCGATCTGGGAGTAGTCCGCGGCGACCAGGGTGTTGCCCGCCTCGGGCACGAAGCAGGACCGCATGCGAGGGCCGAATTCGCCCCTGATGGGGATGTTTTGCAGGTTGGGCTCGCTGCTGGAGAGGCGCCCGGTGGCGGTGTTCATCTGGTTGAACCGGGAGTGCAGCCTGTGGTCGGCGTCCACGAGCCTGGGCAGGGGGTCCAGGTAGGTGGAGCGCAGCTTCTCCAGGCTTCGGTAGCGCAGGATCTTGGGGACGATGGCGTGCTGGGTCCGCAGGCTCTCCAGGACCTCGCTCGATGTGGAGGGCGTCCCGGAGGGGGTCTTGCGCACGGGGCCCAGCCCCAGCTCGGTGTAAAGGACCCGGGCCACCTGTTGCGAGGAGCGCAGATTGAATTGCTCCCCGGCGAGGCTGTACACGGACTCCGTGAGCTCCTCCAGCTCGTTTCGGACGTCCTCCAGAAAGGCCCGGAAGGCCCCCATGTCGATCTTCACCCCGCGCTCCTGCATGGCGACCAGGACACTTGCCAGAGGCTGCTCCAGGGTCCGAAGAACCGGAAGGAGCCCGGCCTGATCCAGGCGCTCCTCAAAGTCTGTGCCCAGGCGCAGGGCACTAAGGCCTTGGTTGTCCCGGTGCAGGCCGAGACCGGAAAGATGGGCCTCCAGCAAGCGCTGCCAGCTGGTGGTGCGCTGGTCCGGGTCCAGCAGATGGGCCGCGAGGCAGATGTCGAAGATTCGGTCCGTATCCAGGGCGGACCAGGAGGCGTCGGACTCAAGCAAAGCCTTGTAGCTGGGCAGATAGACCCGCCTGGCCCGGGCCAGGGCAGGGGCGAGCTCTTGTGGCGTCTTCTCGGCGAGGAATTCGTCCTCCTCGGTTCCGATGAGGAAGCCGTCTTCCTTGGGGGCCTCGGTCAAGCCCAAGGTCACGCCGGTGAAGTCTTCCTGCCCGGAGGCAGAGGACCGGGCCTGCCTATGCGTTTCGGCGGCTTCCGTCCCAGTTTCCGGCTCGTCGCTCTGGATCTCGCCCATGAGGCTCTTGAGCTCGTATTGCCGGAAGAGCTCGGTCAGTCCCTGTGTGTCCGGCGGATCGGCACGCAGGGTGTCTGCGGAGTGATCCGACAGAAAGTCGGAGCGGAGGCCTGTCAGCTGTCTGGAGAGCTCCAGGGCCTCGCGGTTGTCCTCGAGCTTCTTTCGGAGCTTGTCCTCCACCTCGTCCATCCGCTCCAGGAGCTCGCCCACGCTCCCAAAGCGCTGCAGGAGCTTTTTGGCGGTTTTGGGACCGATGCCGGGAACTCCGGGGATGTTGTCCGACTTGTCCCCGGTTAGGGCCAGATAGTCGGGCCACTGCCAGGGTTCGATACCGTTTTCCCGCCGGAAGTCCTCGAGGGTGGTAATCTTCTCCTCCCTGGTCCCGGGGTCCCAGAGCACCACGTCTTTGTCCAGGCACTGCAGGAGGTCCTTGTCCGAGCCTACGATGACCACGGGCTGATCCGGGCGGACCCGGGCGGCAAGGCTGGCGATGTAGTCGTCCGTCTCCCCCTCGCTCGCCGTATAGCAGGGAAATCCCATCCGTCGCACCCCCTCCATGATGGGAGGAATCTGCTGGGACAGGGACTCCGGCATGAGCAGTCTGTGCGCCTTGTATTCGGGGTAGATGGCGTTGCGGAAGGTGGGTTCCTTCCCGTCGACCACAAAGGCGCAGTAGGCGGGACTTTCCCGGTTCTGCAGCCTGAGCAGGATCCTGAGCAGGATGAACAGGGCGTTGGTGGGGAACCCGTCGGATCGGCTCAGCTCGGGAAAGGCGTAGAAGGCGCGATAGATGAAAGAGCTGCCGTCGATGAGATAGACCGGTTCATTGGGCCAGTCGAGTTTTTCCCGCAGGGTCATGCTTGAGGACTTTTGTTTTTCGAGGGGTTTTGGGATTTGGGAATCATTTTGCAGCTCTGCAGGCGTTCCCAGATGAACTGCTGCGGATGCTCCTCGCCCAGCTCCTCCAGGGGGATCTCGGCCCGGGCCATGGACTGGCGGCCTCCCGCCTTGCCGTACTGCCCGAAGAGCTTCTGGGCCAGGTTGCCCATATCCGTCTTGATCCCGTCACCGCGGAAGATGACCACCAGCTTGTTGCCCGAGGTCCCGCTGACCAGGTCCCAGCTGATATCGTGCACGCGCTGGAAGAAGTCGGCGAGCACGACGAGGATATCCGTGGAGTCAATCTCGCCCAGGAAAACGGTCAGGCCGTCTCCGAGAAGCCGCATCTTCTTGAAGGCCTGGGAGAAATACTGCAGCCATTCCACCCGGTATTCGCTACGGACGATCTTGCGCAGGATCAAGTGATCCGTCAGCTTGCTCAGATAGCGGAAGGCCCGTATGTCCACGTCGTGGAAGGACTGCTCGAAGCTGTGGGTATCCGTCTTGATGCCATAGAGCAGGGCGGTGGCCAGGTGCTTTCCCGGGCGCAGGTTCATGTTGTACAGAAACTCCATCATGAGCGAGCTGTTGGCCCCGTATTTGGGCTGAATCTCAGTGAAGGGGGCCTTCACCGGTTTGTTCCGGTCAATGGGATGGTGATCGATCACAATGGAAAAGGAGTACTTCTCCAGCGCAGGATTGTGGTGCGGCTGGGAGTCCACAAGGGCAAACTTGTCGTACTGCGCGGCTAACGGGGGCGAGAGCTTGCGCACGGGAATCTGCAGATAGCGGATCATGGCCATGTTGTCCGGCCTGGTCACCTCGTTGACCATGGCCAGGGAAACGGTCTCCACACGCCTGGCCATGATCCGCTTCAGGGCCATGGCCGAGGCAAGGGCGTCCGGATCGGCAATAAACAGGATAAGCCAGCGATCCTTCTTGCTCAGGAGCTTGAGGAGCTGATCCAGCTTGTTGGTCATTCGTCGAAAGTATGCCATAGCCGCCGCCTGCACGATCAGGAGTCAGGTTACAGGATTCAGGATTCAGATGTGGGAAATGTCTGGCTGACGGTAATTATTCACCACCTTGTCGAACCGCAAGCCGATACGGGGCATTTTGCCTCATGCAGCTTCGACTCTGGATTTTCTAACGTCCGGCACTCACTTTCTTCACGCTTGCCCAAATTCTTTATGCTTCTGGGAAAGTGAGTGCCGGACGTTAGAAAATCAGGCATCGTCTCCGCTGAAATGATTCAAAATACCCCGTGTCGGCTTACAATGATGAGTGGGGTGGTGAACAGTTACGGCTGACGAAAAAAAGCGGACAACGCCAAAAGGCGGTCCTGGCCCTTGAACGGGGCCTCTCGCCGTGAATCCCGGGTCCTGTGTCCCGGCTCCCGAACCCTGTTTCCTGGTCCCGAAATGGGCTCAGTGAGCCAAACATCCATTCATAAACCAGGAACGGAAAATGTCAAGGGACTCGTGGAATTTCTCCGGGTGGAAGAGCTCGAGAACGATCACGCTCGAAGCGGGCATGTGGTGC
>CAYNCR010000231.1:0-4804 GCA_964395575.1 uncultured Desulfohalobiaceae bacterium | reverse complement strand
TCCGTTGTCCAGAAGGGCGTCCACCGCCTCCTGGAGCATGCGTTTCTCGTTGCGGATGATGATATCCGGCGCCCCGAGCTCCAGGAGCCTCTTGAGGCGGTTGTTCCGGTTGATCACCCGCCTGTAGAGATCGTTGAGGTCGGAGGTGGCAAAGCGCCCGCCATCCAGCGGCACCAGAGGACGCAACTCCGGCGGGATGACCGGGATGACCTCAAGGATCATGTAGTCCGGATTGTTCCCGGAGCTCAGGAAGGAGTCCACCACTTTAAGCCGCTTGGAGAGCTTGCGCTTCTTGGCCTGGGACTTGGTGGCCATGGAGTCTTCCATGAGCTGCGTTCGCAACTGGTTCAGATCCAGGGCCTGGAGGAGCTCCTTGATCGACTCCGCGCCCATGCCCACGCGAAGAGCGCCTTCGCCGTAGGTCTCGATGACCTGGATGTACTGGTCCTCGTTGAGCAGCTGATGGCGCTTGAGGTTCGTCTCGCCCGGATCAATCACGATATAGGAGTCGAAATAGAGCACCTTCTCCACTTCCGCCATGGTCATGTTCAGAAGCAGGGCGATCTTGGAGGGCATGCTCTTGAGGTACCAGATATGGGCCACCGGAGCCGCAAGCTCGATATGGGCCATACGGTCGCGGCGTACCTTGGAGGCGATGACCTCGACACCGCACTTCTCACAGACAATGCCGCGATGCTTCATGCGCTTGTATTTGCCGCAATTGCACTCGTAATCCTTGACCGGACCGAATATCTTGGCGCAGAAAAGGCCGTCCCGCTCCGGCTTGAAGGTGCGGTAATTAATCGTCTCCGGCTTTTTCACCTCGCCGAAGGACCATTCCCGGATCTTTTCCGGGGATGCCATGGAAACCTGGATCCCCTTGAGATCCTGGCTCTTTATCTGAACATCGCCTGACTGGACGCTGTATAGGTCATCAAGTGTCATAGGCAGTCAATCTCCTTAACGCCTAAGCATTAACTTTTTGCCCCTGGGGGCGGGCGTTCTGCGGATGGTCCGCCCCCCTCGGCAGGGGGCGGACGGGACGCCGAAAGGGATTAATCCCCTTCGCTGAGCAGGTTCACCTCGAGGCCTAGGGCCATGAGCTCCTTAATCAGGACGCTGAATGACTCGGGCATGGCCGAGGTCAGATAGTTCTCGCCTTTGACGATGTTCTCGTACATCTTGATCCTGCCCTGCACGTCGTCGGACTTCACGGTCAGGAACTCTTGAAGCAGATAGGATGCGCCGTAGGCCTCCAGGGCCCAGACCTCCATCTCGCCGAGGCGCTGGCCGCCGAACTGGGCCTTTCCGCCGAGCGGCTGCTGGGTTACCAAAGAGTAGGGGCCCGTGGAGCGTGCGTGGATTTTTTCGTCCACGAGGTGGTGCAGCTTGAGCATGTACATGTAGCCCACGGCAACCCGATAGTGGAAGGCCTCTCCGGTGCGACCGTCGTAGAGATCCGCTTTTGCGTCCTCGGCCAGACCGGCCCGTTTCAGCCAGTCCACGATCTCCTGTTCAGTAGCCCCGTCGAAAACCGGGGTCTTGGTCCGGATTCCATTGCGCAGCTTCTTGACCTCCTCCACGAGGTCATCGTCGTCGAGGCCGTCCACGATCTCGTCGATATCCGGCGAGTTGAAGACCTCCTTGACCTCCTTGCGAAGGGGCTGTGCCTGCACGTTGTTGTCGGTCATGGACGCGAGCTGGGTTCCCAGCTCCTTGGCGGCGTACCCCAGATGGGTCTCCATGACCTGGCCGATATTCATTCGGGACGGCACGCCCAAGGGATTCAAGACGAGGTCCACGGGGGTTCCGTCCTGGAAGAAGGGCATGTCCTCTTCCGGGAGGATACAGGAAATAACGCCCTTGTTCCCGTGACGGCCAGCCATTTTGTCCCCGACACCGATTTTCCGCTTGATGGCCACATAGACCTTGACCATCTTGATCACTCCGGGAGGGAGGTCGTCCCCCTCGGTCACCTTGTCCCGTTTCTTCTGCTGAACGGACTGGATGAACTCCAGCTGCTGATCGTAGCGTTCCAGGATTTCCTGCACCTGGGTGTTGGTCTCCTTATTGGCAAAGGCGTCCTGAAGTCTCTTGATGGGGATCTCACAAAGGGTTTCCCACTGCAGGGGCTTGTTCGCCTCGGCGAGCACCTTGCCCTTGTCCTTGGCCTTGATGGACTTGGACAGGTTTTTCCCCTCGATCACGGACCACAGCCGTTCGCGGGTGTTCTGGACCAGCCCGTCGGTGTACATCTGTTCCTTCTGATCCAGAAGCTCCAGCTCCTGGTCCTCGATCTGCTTGGTTCGCTCGTCCTTTTCCGTTGATCTACGGTTGAACACCTTGACGTCAAGGACAGTGCCCTCGATTCCAGGGGGGACCTTCAGGGAGGTATTCTTCACGTCGCGAGCCTTGTCCCCGAAAATGGCGCGCAACAGCCGTTCCTCAGGGGTCAGCTGAGTCTCGCCCTTGGGAGTGATCTTGCCCACCAGAATATCGTCGGGCTTGATCTTGGCCCCTTTGCGGATAATGCCGCTTTCGTCCAGATTGCGCAGCATGTCCTCGCTGACATTGGGAATATCCCGAGTAATCTCCTCAGGACCCAGTTTCGTATCGCGAGCAAGGGCCTCGAACTCCTCGATATGCACGGAAGTGAAGACGTCCTCCTTGACGGTCCGATCGGAAATGAGAATCGCGTCCTCGAAGTTGTACCCGCCCCAGGGCATGAAAGCCATAAGCAGGTTCTTCCCCAGGGCCACCTCGCCCTGGTACGTGCTCGGCCCGTCTGCGAGAGTATCCCCCTGGTTCACCTCCTGCCCGGGTTTGGCTATGGGCTGCTGGGTGAAGCTGCTGTTCTGATTGGACTTTTGGTATTTCTGCAGATCGTAGATCACCACACCGCCGCTTTGGGGATAGAGCTGGGGATCCCGGTAGCGTACCGCGATCCGAGTGGAATCCACAAAGTCGACAACCCCGTCGCCCTCGGCCAAAAGGCAGTTTCCGGAGTCCTGGGCAACAAGGCCCTCCATATCGGTGCCGACAATCGGCGGATCGCTCCGCAGCAGGGGAACCGCCTGGCGCTGCATGTTCGAGCCCATCAGGGCCCGGTTGGCGTCATCGTGTTCCAGGAAGGGGATCATGGACGAGGAAACGGAAACGATCTGACTGGGGGCGATGTCCATGTAGGTTATCATGTCCCGGCTGACCATGGAAAATTCCCCCTTCTCGCGGGCCATGACCTGCTCGTTGACGAAGTATCCCTTCTCGTCCAGCGGAGCGTTGGCCTGGGCGATGATCTCCCCGTGCTCAGCGGATGCGTCCATGTACACAATCTCGTTGGTGGCGCACCCGTTCCGGACCACTCTATAGGGTGTTTCGACAAAGCCGTAGTCGTTGACCTGGGCATACGTGGTCAGGGAGACGATCAGGCCGATATTGGGCCCCTCGGGGGTCTCGATGGGGCAGATTCGGCCGTAGTGGCTGGGATGCACGTCGCGGACCTCAAAGCCGGCCCGCTCACGAGTCAGCCCCCCCGGACCCAACGCGGAGAGCCTTCGCTTGTGGGTCACTTCGGACAAGGGGTTGGTCTGATCCATGAACTGAGACAGCTGCGAGGTGCCGACAAACTCCTTAACCGCGGCGGTAACGGGCTTGGGATTGATCAAGTCGTGGGGCATGAGCGTACCCACATCCTGCTGGGTCATCCGTTCCTTGATGGCCCGCTCCATGCGCACCAGGCCGATGCGGTACTGGTTCTCCACCAGCTCCCCAACCGGCCGCACGCGGCGGTTGCCGAGATGGTCGATGTCGTCCGCCGGCCCATGCGCCTCCTTAAGCTCGACAAGCTTTTTGATGGTGCACAGGATGTCTTCATTGGTCAGCGTGCGCTTGTCCAGGGGCTGATCGAGCTCCAGTCGCTTGTTCAGCTTGTAGCGGCCCACTACGGACAGATCATAGTATTCCGGATTTCGGAAGATATTCTCAAAAAAGGACTGCGCCACCTCGGGCGTGGGGGGCGAGCTGGGGCGCAACCTGCGATAGATCTCGATCTGTCCGCTCTGCGTGTCCTCGGTCTTGTCCATCTCCAGGGTTTCCAGGATGGAGGCCGAAATCTCAAGTCCCTTGGTGTGAAAGACGCTTAACTGTCTATCGCTCTCCTTCTCCAGCAAATCGATAAGCTCGGGAGTAACGCGCTGTCCCAGCTTAGCCAGGACCTCACCCGTTTCCGTATCCACGACATCCTCGGCGAGATATTCCTGCTCGAGGGCGCTGCGGTCGACTTCGACCCACTCAACGCCATTCTTGGTGATCTTCTTCCAGTCGGGACGACTGAGCTCCTTGCCGGCACCGATCAAGACATTGCCGTTTTGATCGTGCACATTGGAGGCAATCTTTTCCCGTCGAAAGAGCTTGGACTGCACCTGCAGGTGGAAGCGGCCATCCTGTATGGAGTAGGTGTCCTTATCGTAGAAGTAATTGAGGATCTCCTCCTCGCTCAGGCCCATCGCCTTGAGCAGGACGGTGACCGGCATTTTCCGGCGACGATCGATACGGACGTAGAGAAGATCCTTGTGATCGAAGTCGAAATCGAGCCAGGATCCGCGCATGGGAATCACGCGGGCACTGTACAGGACCTTTCGGCTCACATGGGATTTGCCATAGTCGTGATCGAAAAGAATGCCGGGTGAACGCTGCAGCTGATTAACCACAACTCGTTCGGTGCCATTGACGATGAAGGTGGCCTTGCTCGTCATCAACGGAATGGTGCCGAAATAGATGTCCTGTTCCTTGATGTCGCGAATGG
>CAYNCR010000230.1:0-4818 GCA_964395575.1 uncultured Desulfohalobiaceae bacterium | reverse complement strand
CCTTCCCGGCACTGGACACCGGGATGAAACACAGGCCTCAGCGCAATCCCCGACTCGCCGCGCAGCATTTTCATGCTTGCTTGGGCCCGGTGTGATACGGGGATGAATATTGATTGACAAGGCCTGTGTGTTCCGGATAAATTCTTGAGTATGTCGATCAACTTTTCGCGCAGTGCCCCGGCTCGTGATGGAAACGAGGGAGCTCCCGGGGAAGGAATCCGCCTGCGAGGGAACAAGCTCTCCTTTGCGAGCGAGCTGCGGGAGGTAAGTCGGACGGAGTTCAGTCACTGCCTGCAGTGCCGTTCCTGTTCCGGGGGGTGTCCCTTTGTCGAGGCCATGGATCTTGGCCCCAGCAAAGTGCTGCGCCTGCTTCAGCTCGGTCTGGAGCAATGGGCCCTGGAGAACAGCACCATCTGGATCTGCGTGGGGTGCCACACCTGCGACGGCAACTGCCCCATGGCCATCGACATCCCCGCTGTCATGGACTTCCTGCGCCAGAAGGCCCTGCGGCGGAATGTCCCCGTTCCCGAGCCGGACATCCTGAACTTTCATCGGGAGGTTCTGGGCTCCATCGCGCGCTACGGCCGGACCCACAAACTGGAAATCATGCTCCGCTACAAGGTGCGGACAGGGACCTGGTTCGAGGATTTGGACGCCGGGATGCGCATGCTTGCCAAGCGCAAGCTCGACCTTTTGCCCTCCACGGTCCGGAGCCGGGAAATCGTGCAACGCATCGTTCAGACCCCGGGGCAGGAATCATGACTCAGGAGACGTCCTCCACCCGGGAAATCACCTTTTTTCCGGGGTGCACCCTCGCCACCTCCGCCAAGGAGAACTACCAGTCGCTGGCCTCCTTCTGCGAGCGGATGGGATACACCCTGCGGGAGCTGCCGGACTGGAACTGCTGCGGAACCTCCTCGGCCCACAGCATCCACGAGGAAGCGGCCTTTCATCTTCCGGCCAGAAACCTGGCCCTGGCCCCCCGGGAGGGCACGCTCCTCGTCGCATGCCCCAGCTGTTCTCTTCGCCTGAAGCAGACCCAGCACCGCCTTTTCAGTGATTCCAAGGAGCGCAGCCGCTTTGAGTCGAGCTGGGGCACCCCGCCGCCGGACAAGCTCGAGATTCTTCCCTTCCTGGCCTTTCTGGCCCGTCTGGACCTGAGCCCCTTTTTTGCCGAAGCCGGGGGCAGCGCTTTGCACGCCCTGCGTTTCGCCCCCTACTACGGGTGCATGCTCGCAAGACCCGCCTCGCTCCCCGCACAGCCATCTCCCAGCGGTGTGATGGAGTCGGTTCTGGAGCGACTGGGGGCGAAGTCGTGCCGCTGGAGCCATGCCACACGATGCTGCGGCACATTTCTGGCAGCAGCCAGGCCGGATGTCGTGACGCCGCGAATCAATGCCATGATGGAGGCCGCCGCGCACTCCGGAGCTGAATGCATTGTGACTGCCTGCTCCATGTGTCACTTCAGCCTGGAGCTGCGGGCCACGCGCCGTCAGCAGATGCCGGTCTTCCACTTTGCGGAGCTTTTGGCCATGGCTGCCGGAATTCCCGGGCCCCAGAACTGGTTCAAGCGGCATCTGGTCGATCCCGTTCCCCTGTTGCGCCGCAAGGGGCTTATTACCTGATCGGACGGTTTCCAGTCAGGAGACACAGAAGTCCTCGGCATCGCTGGAGCGCGCTTCAGAGTCCATGCGGAGCAGATCCTTGATGGTCAGGGAAGTGAGCTTGCGCCGGATCATCTTTTCCATATCCCGCCATATGCACTTGGTGACGCATATCTCGCGGCGACTGCACATCTCAGGCGACTTTTCGCAGTCGACAACGTGCATGTCCCCCTCCAGGACTTCCACGATATCCAGCAGGGTGATTTGGTCCGGGGCGATGTTGAGCATGTGGCCGCCGCGCGGTCCACGCAGGCTCTTGATGTATCCGGCCTTGCGCAGCTCCCTGATCAGCACCTCCAGGTAGTTGACGGACACGTTCTGCCGTTCGGCGGTATCCTGTATCCGAACCGGGCCATGACCTTCGTGCTTGGCGATATCCATGACCATGCGCGTGCCGTAGCGGCTTCTGGTGGTGAGTCGCATGGCTTGCCTCCAGTTTTTGAGCGGCCGGGGTTGATCAAGGAGCCGAATTGCGCAGGAGGGGCACTTACGCCGGGCATTACCGCGCGTTCCGGGCCTTTGTCCTGAATCCCGCTTCTAAGCTCCGAGGTCTGTTGGCTGCCCATGCTCAGTGTCTCGGATCGATGATGCGCACTTCGCAGGTTCCGATGCGGCTGCGACCGTCCGGAATCGGGCCGTCGCAACCCGGGGAAGAGCGACAGGATGCGCCAATGAGATATTTAGGGATCTTTCTAGCATGAAAAGGTCCTGCATACAATACGGCTCATCTCAGCGACAGGTCGGCACGGCGGGAAAGGACCCCGAGCGCTCCAGGACCGAAAATCGGGTGAATGCCTTTGAGCGAAAGGTGCAGGGGAGTTTTGTCCTCCTATACATCTTAAATTATTTCGTGCAAATAAGTCTTTGTCCGGTACAACGGAAAAGAATGGCTCGCCACTGCACCCACTCTATAGCATGTTTTTTTCGTCTGAATCGAAGGACATCTTTTTAGTCAACCATTCGCAAATGCAATAATCTGCGCTTTGAGTGGGTGCAGGGCAAAGGCGCGGCGTTATGGGATAGAAGAAAGAATCTGAGCGCTGCATCGTCGCGTCGTGGCGGGCTGGTTGTTCTAGAACGAAATCAGCCTGGCGAAAGGGGGGGAGCGTGGACAGTGGCTCGAATGTCGTGTAGGATTCACCGAAGATACTCTTTGTCTTCGATCCTGCGGGCTAACCCCGCCGCCCGGTCGGGGCTGTGTGCCCCGGGAAACGCGGAATCGCTGTGGATTTTCGAACAGGAGGAGCTATGGACTGCAATCAGGAGCAGAACCTTAGCCGCTGCAATTGCACCTATCCCGATTGTCCCCGCAAGGGTCTGTGCTGCGAGTGCCTGCAGCATCACCTGCGGGCCAGACAGCTTCCGGCCTGCTTCTTTCCGCCGGAAGCCGAAGCGACGTACGACCGCTCCTTTGAGCATTTCGCCAGATTGGTGGGGCAGAGCCAGGTGTAGCCCTGGCCCGGAAAGAAGAAAACGTCCTTTGCGCCCGGGACCGTTTCCACGCGGCGAGAAGGCGCCTTGGACAAGAGGAGAAAGGGAAGCTCATGGCAGCAGCCTCGGAACGCATCACCTCCGATATGAGCCTGTCCGGGATATTGCGGCATGTCGCGCATACGCCCGGATACTTCCTGACCAACAACGAGCGGGATGTTTCCCAGTCGGACTTCAAGTGCCGCATTCTGCCGCACACAACCCTCAAGGTCTCCCCCTACAGGGACGAGGCCGGGTACTTCGCCTTCGAGATTTCCGGCGGGGCATCGGTGCACATGGATCTCATGTACCGCCAGATCGATCCCCTGGAAAAGCTGCGCCAGGTCAAGAAATCCATGCCCCGCACCATGCTGCAGGTGTGCTGTCGGGGGAGGAACCTTTTCGGCTATCGCCCCTATCCCGAGAACGTGCAGCGCTACGTGGTGCGGCGCTTTGCGCGGTACGTGGATGTCTGGCGGGTGTACGACTTCCTCAACCACATCCCCAATATGCGCGTGGTGGGCGAGGAGGTCCAGAAGGCGGGCAAGCTGCTCATGCCCAGCCTCTGCTTCAACACCGGAGAGCACCACACCGATGCCTTCTATCTGGCCAAGGTCAAGGAAATCGTGGACACCTTCGGCGAGGACATCATCCTGAGCCTGAAGAACCACTCCGCAGTGGGGACCCCCAAGCGCATCGAGGAGCTCTTCCGGGCCATCCGCACCCGGTTCCCCAACCTGATTCTGGCCTACCACGGGCACAACACCGACGGCATCGACCTGGCCCGCATGGTCGGCGCGGTCGAGGGCGGGGCCAAGATCGTGGAGGCCGCGGATCACGGCTGGGGCGGCGTCTATTCCCAGGCACCTGCGCTCAGCCTGATCCAGATCCTGAACGAGTACGGCTACCGCGCTCCAGGGCTCAAGGTCCAGCCCCTGCTGGACGCCTCGGACCAGATCCGGCGCGAGCGGCGCTATTACGAGCGCTTCGAGACGCCGTTCAAGGCATTCGACCCCACGGTAAAGCGGCATAAGCTCACAGGCGGGGCGGCGAGCATGGCCTTCGAGCAGGCGGAAAAGCTGGGCCTTCTGGAGCGGATCCACGAGGTAACGGAAGAGCTGGCGGTCATGAACAAGGAGTTCGGGGAAATCTGGTCCGTCACCCCCGGGAGCCAGATCCTCTGGGCCACCGCGGTGAACAACGTCCTCTACGGCCGCTTCGAGCAGCCCACGGACGACTTGAAGCGGCTCCTGCTCGGCCGCTACGGGCCCTTCCCCTTCCACCGACCACCGGACTGGATCATGGAAAAGGTCCTGGAGCATCGCCGCCGCGACGGCAAGCGCTGGGATCGCATCCTGGAGGAAGAGGGCGGCATATGGAATCCTCCGGATGCGGACCTCGAGCAGAAGCGGCAGGAGCTGGAGAAGGCTCTGGGCCGGACTGCCAGCGAGGACGAGCTGAGCCTCTATCTCCAGTTCCCGCGCGACGCGGTGGGCTACTTCCGTTTCCGGGAGAGCTACGGCAAGACGTGGCTCCTGCCTCCGGACGTCTGGTTCAAGCGGGGAGGCTTCGAGGACGGCAGTCGGGTGACCGTCTCCGATGAGTACGGCAAGACCCACTACCTCGACTTCATCTCCACGCGCAAGGAGCAGGGCGTGGTCAAGACCTCCATGCTGGTGGATCA
>CAYNCR010000229.1:0-4832 GCA_964395575.1 uncultured Desulfohalobiaceae bacterium | reverse complement strand
TGTATTATGAAACCCAGCGAAGCGCTCCATCCGCCTTCGCCTCGCGGACAATTCCACAATAATTCAACATCTTGGCCACATTTTCATACAAAAGCTCCGCCGCTCTACCCGGAACAGCGTGAACAAAGCGCCTTGTTTCCGCGGAATCTGTCCCGCAGAGCCTCAGGTGTTTCCGGCGCGACCGGTGTCTTGCCGGAAACGAAGGCTTTGAATTGAGCAAGAGCCCGGAATATGCTATAGGTTTTTCTATAATCCTCGTCTTTGTTTCATAGAGGGAATAGACCGCGAAACACGAACCGGGAAGAACTGCGCGTTCCGCAGTAGCCTGGAGACCACAGAACAAGGATAACCCGAGCATACGGGAAAAGGGAAGACCCCATGACCAACGGGCGTGAAAGCGGTGAGCGCAAACGCTTTGTCAGGCGTCTGAAAGAGCTTTTCTGCTCCCTGGACCGCGGAAGGACGGATCCTGAAGAGCGGAGTGGAGGCATTCCCAGCGATTTCGGCTGGACCGAAACCGAAGCGGAGTACCAGAGGGCCCAGGCCGCATGGCTTCGGGGCTCGGGGAACCGGAAGGACCGAATACGCACGTGAGAAAACGAGCAGAATACAGGAGGCGACAAGATGACACGCGTGTTCGAGGCAGCGCGGGTTGGCGGAATGGAGGTGAAGAACCGGTTCGTGCGGTCCGCTACCTGGGAGGGTATGGCGAGGGACGACGGAAGTTGTCCCCCCGAGCTGGCGGAGAAGATGGCCGAGCTGGCTCGCAACGAGGTGGGCCTCATTATAAGCAGCCATGCCTTTGTTAGTCCCGAGGGCAAGGCCGGTCCCTGGCAGCTCGGGGCGCACAGCGATGAGATGCTTCCGGGGCTCGAGGGGATGGCCTCAGCGGTGCACGAGGCCGGAGGCCGCACAGTCCTGCAACTGGCCCACGCCGGCAGCCAAACCAACCCCGATTTGACGGGCCTGGAACCGATAGGTCCCTCCCGGCCGGGAGAAGGGGACGAGTTTTCCTGCCGGGAGATGGGGCCCGAGGATATCAGTCGCGTGGCCGAGGCCTTCGGGCGCGGGGCGCGGATGGCAGAGCAGGCCGGTTTTGACGGAGTGCAGATCCATGCCGCCCACGGCTATCTCCTGAGTCAGTTCCTCTCTCCCTGTTTCAACCGCAGGACCGACGAATACGGGGGAGACATCGAAGGCAGGGCCCGGATGGTCCTCGATGTTCTCGAAGCCATCCGGAGCCGGACAAGCCCCGATTTTCCGGTCCTGATCAAGATCAATGCGGCGGACTACCTTGAAGGGGGACTGGACCCGGAGGACTCCCTGGCCGTGTGCCGCATGCTCCAGGAAAGGGGTCTGAATGCTGTGGAGCTGAGCGGCGGCACCCCCAAGTCCGGCTCTCGGATTCCGCCCCGCACCACTCCCATTCGTTCCACCGAGGACGAGGTCTATTATCTGGACGTTGCCCGCAGTTATAAGCGGGAGATGGACATCCCCCTGATCCTGGTGGGCGGAATCCGTTCCTTCGAGGTGGCGGGGGATCTCGTGGAACAGGGGGATGCGGATTTCGTCTCCCTGGCCAGGCCCCTAATCCGCGAGCCCGGAATTGTCAGGAGATGGAAGGAAGGGGATACGCAGCCATCCGCATGCCAGTCGGACAACAAGTGCTTCAAGCCCGTGCTGGCCGGAGAAGGGCTTTCCTGCTACAGGCTGCGCCAGGAGTCCGGATAGCTCGCGCGGGAAAAGACGTCCGAGATTCTGTCACGGGAAAAAGCGGCCCCGCACATTCGGCCGTTATGTGCGCCGATCCGGCTAGCAATAGGGGGGAGTTATGGCTCAAAGGGGACCAGAGCTGAACGATCTGGACGATCTGGAACAAAGGGGCAATCCGCAAGCAAAAGACGCACCGGACTGGGTGAAGAAATTGCGCAAGCATCTCCTGCCCACCGCGATCGGCGGCGGGGTTCTTCTCTTGGTTCTGATCATGATCGTGTTCGCAACCGGCTCCGGAGACGAACGGAAAGCTGCTGAGAACCAGAACGAAACGGAGAACGTCGAGGCGCGACTGAACAAGCTGGAGTTCCAGCACCGGATGGTCCTGGAGAACATGAACAAAATGCGGGAATCCTCCGGGGTAAGGCAGACGGAGCTGGCCAAGCTCAGGAAGGAGATTTCGGATCTGGAAGATCGTCTAGCGAGCCTGGAGGACAAGTTGGCCAACCGGCGGGGTTCGGACGACAAGGCCCGAACGGAAGGAGAATCCCGGTCCGGAGCGAGATGGCACACAGTGGAGAAAGGGGAGACCCTGTTCCGCATCAGCCAGCGCTACAATGTTTCCGTGGAGCAGCTCAGGGAGTGGAACGACCTCGGCGAGGATGAATACATCCAACCGGGGCAGGAGCTTCAGGTCGCGCCGTAGCAGAGTACCGGCTGACGGTTGATGGAGGCGAAAGCGCCGTCGCAGTGTATTGTGGGGGAATTTTTGGTCGAGGTCCGCTTGAAAAGGGGATAGCGGGCTGCAAAGGGATGAAAATAATGGGGGCCGTATGGGTCAAAAGGATCAGCTCCGTCAGCGATTGAGCCGCCTGGAGGAGCATCTCCGACAGGAGAACCCTGTTCTGCAGAAGGTCGTCAAGAGTTTTCGCAACCTGGATCGGGTAAGCCACAAGATGGGCTTTTTGCTCCCGGATCAGTCCTATGCCCTGCGCACGCCCTGGTGGCCGCTTGTTTCCATTCTGGGGACCTATTCCTCAGGCAAGTCCACCTTCCTGAATACCTACCTGGGATACAAACTGCAAGCCACCGGAAATCAGGCCGTGGACGACAAGTTCTCCGTGATCTGCTACACGGGACAGGAAGAAGTGCGCGACCTCCCCGGGATGGCGCTGGACTCGGATCCGCGCTTTCCGCTCTATCGCATCGGAAGGGCGATCGAGGAGGTGGCTCCCGGAGAGGGCCAACATGTGGACTCCTATGTCCAGCTCAAGACCTGTCCCAGCCACAAGCTCAGGGGGAAGATCCTTATCGACTCCCCGGGCTTCGACGCGGACGCCCAGCGTACCTCCACCCTGAGGATCACGGACCGGATCGTGGACCTCTCGGACCTGGTGCTCATCTTCTTCGATGCCCGCCATCCCGAATCCGGATCCATGCGGGACACGCTGAGCCATCTGGTGCAGGATACCCTGCAGCGCAGGGATGCGAACAAGTTCCTCTTCATCCTGAACCAGGTCGACATGACCGCGGGTGAGGATAACCCCGAGGAGGTCTTTGCCGCCTGGCAGAGGGCCCTGGCCCAGAGCGGTCTGACAGCGGGACGGACTTTCAGCATCTATGACCCAAACGCCGCCTTCCCCATTGAGGACGAATCCCTGCGCAGGCGTTTCAGCAGGAAGGCGGATGAGGATCGCAGGGCTGTTTATCAGCGCATGGAACAGGTGCAGGTGGAGCGGGCCTATCGTATCGTGGGGATGCTGGAAGAGTCCGCCAACCATCTGGAGCAGACGGTCGTGCCGACCATTGCCCGGTTTCAGCAAAGCTGGCGCAAGCGCGTGCTCTTCGTGGAAGGCATTGTGATTGTGCTGGCTGTGGCCCTGTTTCTGGGGCTGACCGTCTGGGGCGGATACTGGGACGGCCTGCGGCCTCAAATCGAGGTTTCCGGATGGCTGACCCAGCCTCCCTGGCTCTACGTCGTTGCGGGAGTGGTGGTTCTGCTTCTCGGCTGGGGCCACTTTACGGTCCGTCGCAGAGCCGCGAAAAAAATTGCGGAAAAAATGGCGGCCAAGGTTTCTGATCAGGAGCGCCAGAACTATTTGGCGGCCTTTGCCAAGAACAGCAAGTGGTGGCGCAGCCTCTTCCGGAAAAGCCCCGTGGGCTGGGGCAGACGGAGCAAGTCCGCACTGAACCGCTTGAGGCAGGATGTGAAGCGCTATATTCAGGAGCTCAACGACACCTATGCCAACCCCTCGGGACAGGAAGCGACCGCAAGAGCCGCGCAGGGCGAGGGGGAAAGCGCCAGGGGCGACGGCGAGTCCGATTCCGCGTAGCCGGGCCGCAACCGCTCCCTGGAGTGCGCCGAGGAGGCCAGTGGATTCAGGATAAACTGCTTTGGTGCACGTGGGGGACCTCGCCACTGGGATGGTAGTGCACGTGCTTGTGCAGGGCCCCCCTGTCCGTCTCCTGGAGGCAGCCTTGATCCAGGGTGAAGAGCTCGGAGGTGCTTTGGGCCAGGAAATCCCAGTCGTGGGAAACAATGACCAGGCTCTGGGGGAGATCGTTCAAAACACGCAGAATGTGCTCCCTGCTGTCGGGATCAAGGCCGGTTGAGGGCTCGTCCAGAAGGATGGCCTCGGGCTGCATGGCCAGAATGGTGGCCAGGGAGAGGGTCTTTTTTTCCCCTCCGGAAAGCTTGTGGGTGACTCGGTTCTCGTATCCGGGCATATCCACCAGTTGAAGGGCCCAGCGCGCACGATCCGCCGCCTCGTTGCGGCTGAAGCCCAGGTTCAGGGGGCCGAAGGCCACATCCTCCAGGACCGTGGGACAGAAGAGCTGATCGTCCGGGTTCTGAAAGACCAGCCCCACGCTTTTCCTGAGCTGCAAAAGATCCCTTTCCCGCCATTCCAGGGGCCGACCCTTGAAGGCGATCTGTCCGTTGCGGGGCCGAAGCAGGCCCACGCACAGATGCAGAAAGGTCGTCTTGCCCCTGCCGTTGGGGCCGATAACGCCTATGCGCCGGTCTGGGCCGAGCTCGAAGTTGAGCCCGTTCAGGATCGGTTCCCTGTTTTCCGGATAGGCGAAAACGATGTCAGTGAGGCGGAGGAGCTCGGGCATGG
>CAYNCR010000228.1:0-4849 GCA_964395575.1 uncultured Desulfohalobiaceae bacterium | reverse complement strand
GCCTGATAACGGACCAGTTCACCGCCCTGGCCCGGAACTTCTTCTCCTTTTCCCTGGCCTCGGTGCGCAACCTGCTCAACTTCGTGGTCTATCTGGTCCTGGTTCCCCTGATGGCCTTCTTCCTGCTCAAGGACAAAACGCGGATTCTTTTCTTTCTCCAGGGCCTTCTCCCGGAAAACATCGATCTCGCCAGCCAAGTCTGGCAGGAGGTCAACGAAAAGATCGCCAAGTTCATCCAGGGCAAGATCTGGGAGATCCTCATCATCTGGGTCGCGGCATATCTTCTCTTCGCCTTCTTCGGCCTGCAGTTCTCCGTGCTGCTCGGACTCCTGGTGGGCCTCTCCGTGATCGTGCCCTACGTGGGCGCGCTGCTCATGACCATTCCCGTGGCCCTTGTGGCTTTTTTCC
The DNA here is from genome assembly GCA_964395575.1 of uncultured Desulfohalobiaceae bacterium. Lineage (GTDB taxonomy): Bacteria > Desulfobacterota > Desulfovibrionia > Desulfovibrionales > Desulfothermaceae > JAIPDU01. Next base: position 4,441 of record CAYNCR010000228.1, on the reverse strand, counting down.
AATGGGGATTCGGGGCCAACTTCATCTACATCCTCGCGGGCTATGGAGTGCTGCAGTTCCTGGACGGCAATGTGCTTGTTCCCCTGCTCATGTCCGAGATCGTAAACCTGCACCCCCTGGCCATCATCATCGGTATCATCATCTTCGGCGGCCTGTGGGGCGTATGGGGGGTGCTCTTCGCCATTCCCCTGGCCACGCTGGTCAACGCCATCATCAAGGCCTGGCCCAGAAAATCGCAACAAAACAAGACAGAGGAGGAAGACCTCAATGCAGGATAACCACGGCGTGTTCTACTATCCCGTGCCCCAGAACAAGCAGGTCAAGATGTACGTCCGCGAAAACGGCGGTGTTGTGGAATTCCGCCTGCACAACGAGCAGGACCCGGGTATGTACGAGGAACACGGCTGGATCACCCACGAAATGGCCAGGCAGGCCTCGCAGCTCTATACAGGCAAGGGAACGGATCCCTTGAGCCTGTACGATATCGACGCGGCCATGGCCGCGCTCAGGGAGGCCGGCTCGGAATAGACGCTCGGGGCCCAGAACGGGCCGGGCTATCGGCCTTCCTTCAACGGGCCTCTCGGCCCACAAGCCGTCGACAAGGGGGCTGACTATGCATGTCTTCCTCATGGGTGGCACGGGTTTTCTGGGGAGTCATCTCGCGCACTATCTCCACGCACAGGGGCACACCCTGAGCCTGTTGGTACGCTCGGAGAAGAAGAAGGGGATGTTTCCCTCCGATTGCGAGGTGATCGGCGGCGACCCGCTTCAGCCGGGCCACTGGCAGGAGAGCGCCGCCAAGGCGGATCTGGTGGTCAATCTAGTGGGCAAGAACATCTTTTCCAGGTGGACGGAACAGGAAAAGGAGCAGATCTACACCACCCGAATCGAAGCCACCCGCATGGCGGTCCAGGCCGTCTCCCAGAGCGATTCTCCCCCGGCCCTGATCAACGCCAACGCGGTGGGGTACTACGACCCAAGCCGCGAGGAGGTGGCCACGGAAAACGCACCTCCCGGAGAAAATTTCCTGTCGCGGATCTCCATCGATTGGCAGAACGAGGCCCTCAAGGCGGAAAAACACGGCAGCCGTGTGGTCATCCTGCGCATCGCTCCGCCCCTTTCCAAGGAAGGCGGAGCTCTGGCCTCCATGCTCACGCCCTTCCGCCTGGGCCTGGGCGGCCGTCTGGGCAGCGGGAAGCAGCCCTTTCCCTGGATTCACCTGACCGACTTCCTCCGCGCAGTGGAATTTCTGGCCCAGAACCAGGAGGTATCCGGCCCGGCGAATATCTGCGCTCCGGAAATCGTGAGCAACGCTGAATTCACCAGGGCCCTCGCCAGGGCCTTGCGCCGGCCGGCCCTCTTCCCGGTTCCCTCTCTCGCGCTCAAGCTGGCGTTGGGCGAGCTGTCCCAGATGCTCCTGCAAGCCCCCAAAGTCAAGCCGGAAGTGCTCCTGCAGAACGGATTCGAGTTCCGCTTCCCCTCCATCGCCATGGCTTTGCAGGACATCCTGGCCAGGTGAGACGGTCCATGCCGCGCAGACACAACGATTTCTCGTCCCCCGGATCGCCCGCCCTTCTCTGGGACGAGTCCCATTTTTGGGGCGTGCTGCTCATCCGGGCCCTGGAGCGAATGGAGGTTCCCTTCCGTCTGCTGCGGAGCAAGGAGGTCGCGGACGGGGTCCTACAAAGCATCCGGCCCCCGGCTCTGCTCACCCCCGGAGGATGGGCCTCGCGCAAGGCCGGGAGCCTAGGTCTGCGGGGACGGGAGGAAATCCGGAATTATGTGGCCCGCGGCGGCCTCTATCTCGGCTTCTGCGGCGGGGCGGGCCTGGCGCTTTGCACGGATTCCCCGGAAACGGGGCTCGGTTTGTGCCCCTGGTCGCGCAAGCCCCTGCACGAACGCCTTCCCAACTGCAGTGGCCACATGAGTTTGCGAGCAGAGGGGCCATCCGAATTCCTGCCCGAAAGCTCGGATCAGCTCGAGGCCCCGATATGGTGGCCCTCCCAGTTCCAGCCCCACCCCCTGCGCGGACCACGGGTACTTGCCACATACGCCGATCCGGGGCAAGACTTCTGGGTGGCGGACACACCCGCCGCCGGCCAGGACCGGACCCGGCTGGACGCCCTGGAACAGAGCTACGGGATCAACCTGGATCCGGAGTGGCTCAGGCGCGAGCCCGCCATGGTTCGAGGGGATTTCGGTGACGGGGAATACCTGCTCACCTATCTCCACCTGGAGACTCCGGACTCGCCGCGGGCCAATCGCTGGCTCGCCCGCATCCTTAGAAGCGCGTGCCCCGTCGCGGCGGGGCATGTCACCGACGGCGCCCAGCCAGAGTGGCATCCTGCCTCGAGCGCTCCGGCCTTCCAGGACACGACCCTTGATCGAAGCAGGCGAATGCTTTTGGATCTGATCCGCACCGGTGAGGAGCACTTCCTGCTCACCTGGCGCAAGCCGTGGCTGCTGGGATGGCGGCGCGGAGTGCCCGGATTCGCCCTGAACACCCTGTTGGCACTGGTCTGCCGGGCGCAAGAGGTACAGCCGTCTGAGACGGGCCGCCGCAACTGGGTCGCAGGGAGGGAGGATTTTCTGGCCCGGATGGAGGCATTCACCGCCTCCTACAGGGCGCTTCTGCACAAAATGCACCTCGCGCAGGCCTCGGGAGACCAAAGCGGCGAGCTCCGCAGCGGGATCGAGCGGAACAAGCAGCGCCTGGTGGGCCCCTTTCCGGGGCAGGACGGTCTCTTCGCAACACTCGTCGCGGACCTGCAGGAGCTCATCGCGGCTCAAAAAACGGAGATGTGATTATGGAGTTATGGGGTTATAGGAGGATGGGATGAGAAGGTGGGTGATCCGAGGGTTCACATCCACCTACCGAATCACCGATTCACCGACTTACCGACTCACTGATTCACCGACTCCGGCCGCGTCTCCCGGAGGGTAAGCCCGTTCTCCCCTTCCTCGGCCTCGATCCCCAGCCGTTGCAGGACATCCTCCAGGGGCGCGCCCAGCAGAAAATCCAGAACCTCCTCCCCGGCTCCGGCGTTTTCCCACAGATAGTCCCGGAACCAGCGGTCCCGCCGCAGCATCTCCCCAATACGCTCCACAGCCGCACCGCCGCCCTCCTGGCGCAGGCGCTCCACCGCGTCCCGCAGATCCGGCAGGAAACAGCCGCGCTCGTGTTCCCGGATAATTTCGGCGAGGGCGGATCCCTCGGGGATAAGATCCGTTCTTGCCACCCTGTTTCGCCTGTAGATCCTCTCCAGCTCGCTCGTGTCCCAGCACTTCAGGGCGCGGCACTGCAGGGGGCGCCGCTTGTAGACCAGGCAGTGGTTCTCCCCCTGCAGCATGATGCAGGCCCCGGAGTCCGGGTCGCTCTTCAGCCGCACCATTTCTTCGGACAGGTCCACCACGCGGCCGGCCACATTGTCCCGGACCGGCTCGCCCCGGCGCAGGGTGAGCAGGCGGGCCTTGTCCAGGACGCCGTCGCTATACAGTGAAGCATCCTCCAGGTGCAGCCCCGGAGGACCGTTTCGGCAGCAGGTGCCGCAGCAGGCGCATTCCATGATTGTGATTCGCTGTTGGTATGGTTGAAGGTTCAAAGTCGGAAGAAGGAGTGCCCACGAAACACACGAAAGCTCACGAAAGTAGAAAAGAAGAGGGCCTTCGGAAGAAGGACGCGGAAAGAGAAGATGCTGCCCGCGAATAGCGCGAATCATCGCGAAGGAAGAGAATTTTATGCTCCGCTCATCGCGGAGCATGGAGGTTCTTCACCAGGCACGAGGCACGGCCTACAAACTCTTGATCCAGTCCCGAATCCTGCGGCGCTCCTCGGACCACTCCTCGCTCATCCGCAGGCGCAGGAACTGGCCGAAGAGATCGTCCACAAGCTCGAAGGCCCGCTCCATGAGGTAGATCTTTTCCAGGAAGGCGGCATCCGGGTCCTCGTCGTCGTCCTTGTCCGAGGTCTGCACCTTGGGGGTCTTGAGACCGCTCACGGAGAAGTCCTCCGCCTTGAGCTGCAACTGCCAGACCTCGGTCTCAACCTCGATCTTCATCCGAGCCTGGCTCACTTTCTTGCCGGACTTCAGCCCCTGCATGGCCTCCCACAGCTGGGAACGGGGCCCGCTGCTCTGGGCGGTGTCCCGGCTTTCCCCCTCTCCGCCCTGGACCGAAATCCGTTGTTCCATGACCAGAGAGAACACCTCGCCCTGCGAGGTCTGCATCTCTCCCTGCCGCACCTCGCTGGCGTACCAGAGCCAGGTCAGAAAATCCTGGCCGATCAGAGGGGCCAGCTTGTCCTCGTTCCGCACTCCCAGTGTCGTTTCCTCGCTCACGTTACCTCCACTCCAATAATTCCTTTGTATAACCCTCATTCCCGGGCCGCCCGGGCACAACCAAGCATGAAAATGCGAGGCAATTGCGGGTGGACGCTGAAGCG
>CAYNCR010000227.1:0-4874 GCA_964395575.1 uncultured Desulfohalobiaceae bacterium | reverse complement strand
CCGGAGAGGAGGGTTTTGCAGATACGTTCTCCGTTGACGGATTCGTAGTCATGGGCGAGGAGATTCCGAAAACCGGCGATTCTTGCAAACGAGTGCGCGAACTATGGCTCCAGGATGCCGTTATCGCCAAGGATATCGAAGGCCTCGGAGTAGGATTGAGGAGGGCGTAGTCCCTTGTGCTTGATGACCAGCTCGGCAAGAGCAATGCAGGAGTCAGCCGTGAGATGGAGGTAGTGCAGCAGAGCGCCCCGATATAGGGGATCGGTGTCGAAGCGATCCAGGCACTCGTCACCTATGCTCCGAAGAAGATTGACCTATTCCTGGATCCGGCCTCTCTTCTGCTCCATACGTTCGCGAATCATCCGAAGATGGCCTCCCGCTGCTGCTTGAAGTCGATGGCCGCGTGCAGGGTCCGCTGTTCGAAAAGCATCCTGTCTTCCGGAGCCGAGTCGTGAATCAGGGAGCCCTCGGTCAGGATGCTGTACAAAAGCATGGCGTTATCGCAGGTATTCAACAGCACCACGTCGATGTCGTCGCGTCGAAGCGCTTTCGAGAGCTCAGCGTACAGGGAGAGTTTGAGGCTCAATCCGTCAGCGGTTGAATCCAGGTCCAGATAGATCGCAATATCCACATCACTGAGCGGTCCCTCGTCCTGGCTGCCGTACGAGCCGATCAGATAGGCGAAAAGCACGGGGGGTGCGAATCCGGAAAGCACATGTCGAATTGTTTCCTGCATATGGTCCTCGTGCCACAGAAATGTGAGGCGCTGGCCGCTTTCGCGGCACGCGGGCGGTCTTCGGCTGCTCGTGGTTAAAGAGTTACTATCTCCCGCAACGTCCGAAGGGCCTTTTCTTCGGATTGATTATCCCGCGCTATTCCTCCCCCTTGGCAAGCAACCAGTCCATCATCTTTAAATGGGCTACCTGACGTGCTTGAGCTGTTGGAGTCGTATCTTTTCCCAGGAGCTTCAACTTCGATTTACAACGAGATCTCGAGATTGACAAGTGGACTTGTATTCGGGGGCGGTGTTTGGGGGCTCCAGCATCGTCCAGGAGCCTTCAGATGTTTCCGACGGGCTCGAGGTCATCGGAGTGGCCCGCTCCGGACGGGCGCTGGCGGTCTCCGTCTCGACATTGACCAGTCACGAGGTGGCCAATGTCAATCTGGGAGGCGAACCGATAGCAGTGGCCTACTGACCTCTCATGGATATGTCGGCTGTGTACAGCCGAGAAATCGAGGACGGCGTCCTGACCCTGGAAGCAAGCGGCTGGACCTATAAGCGGACATTCGTCCTTGTGGACCGGGAGACGGAAACCCTTTGGTTTCCGGATAACTCGGATCTGCAAGGGATTCAGGGACGGTTTTTCAAGCAAAAGCTTCCAGGGATCCCCTTCGAGCTGACCACCTGGAAAAGCTGGGTCGAGACGCACCCGGATTCCAAGCTTATTCCCTGATTCTGCAGGCAAAGACCATATACAACGAGCTCGGGTCGTCACATCTGATCGGAATGGGTTCGGCTCTCGGGTTATCACAGGATCCCTGCGCAAATGCCGGACTCTCCGGCTGTGCTTGAAAAATACAGACCGTATACGCGAAGCGGGTTGGATGCCTGAAAGTTTGCGCCGAACCCCCATGGACCCCCTCACTCGGGTCTGGCACAATGGAGGAGAATGGGGAGGAAAAGATCCTCCGGATCAGCAAACCGGCAAAATTACCCATACCTGTTCAGGGCTGGGACAGAAGATTCCCGCCCAGCAAGCCAGCCCACAAGCTGAATCCAGGATGCCGGCACCAGCTGGCAAAGCCGGAGCCCGGGAGCTCCAGGAGAGAATCGCCTCATGAGTGACCAGCAAAGAGAGGCAGACAGCCCCAAGGTTGAAGCCGAAAGCCTGGATCCCGACCAATGCAGGACGGAAAGGGTAAAGGTTCCGGCAGTGATCGTTGTATTCGGAGCCACCGGGGATCTGACCTGGCGCAAGCTGTTTCCCTCCCTGTTCTCCCTGTACCGCAACAATCTGTTGCCCCAAAACGTATGCATAGTGGGCGTTTCCAGGTCCACGATCTCCCACGAGGACTTCCGGGATCTCATGCGCCGCAGCGTGGAACCGGAACCCGACCGGGAGCCTGCCGGCTGGGAGGGGCTCTCCTCCCGGATCTTCTACCACCCGGCATCCCCGGAGGACCAGGAAAGCTTCCTTCGCCTGCATACCTTCTTGGAGGAGCTCGACGCCACCTTCACCACCCGGGGGAATCGGCTTTTCTACCTGGCAGTCCCGTCCACTGTGGTCACAAGCATCGCGCAGCAGCTGGGCCAGAGCGGTTTGTCCCGGGAAGACCCGCAAAAAGGGAACTGGGTGCGGTTCGCAGTGGAAAAGCCCTTCGGTCACGACCTGGAGAGCGCCAGAGAGATGGACCGGGCCCTGCATTCCAGCTTTGCCGAGCACCAGATCTTCCGCATGGATCATTATCTCGCCAAGGAGACAGTACAGAACATCCTCCTGCTCCGCTTCGCCAATTCCATCTTCGAGCCCATCTGGGACAGGCGTTACATCGATTCCGTAACCATCACCGCAGCAGAACAGATCGGTGTGGAACACCGAGCCAAATACTACGATCACTTCGGGGTGCTGCGGGACATGTTCCAGAACCACATGATGCAGCTCCTGGCCCTTTGCGCCATGGAGCCCCCGTCGTTCTTCGAGGCGGACCGTGTCCGGGACGAGAAGACCAAGGTCTATCGTTGCCTGCGTCCCTTCCCCACCCAGGAGCTGGATAGCTATCTGGTGCTGGGGCAGTACGCCCCGGGTTGGATAAACGGGGAAAAGGTGCGGGGGTATCGGGAGGAGCCCGATGTCCCCACTGATTCCACAACTCCGACCTTTGCTTCCATGAAGGTCTTTGTCGACAACTGGCGCTGGCAGGGCGTCCCGTTTTATCTGACTTCCGGCAAGCGGCTGGCGGAAAAAAGGACCGAGATCAAGGTCCGCTTCAAGCACGTTCCCTACTCCATGTTCAGGGGGGTCCTGGGAGAGGACATTCCCGCCAATCAGCTGACACTGGGTATTCAACCCAGGGAGGAGATCCATCTCAGCTTCCAGACCAAGGTCCCGGGCCCCAATGTCTGCCTCCGTCCGGTCAAGATGCACTTCGACTACAATCAGGGCTATCCCGGGCCAACCCTGGAAGCGTATGAAAAGGTCCTGCTGGATTGTCTCCTCGGGGATCAGACCCTGTTCTGGAGGCAGGACGGGGTGGAGCTGTGCTGGGGATTCCTGACTCCCATCCTCAGGGAGTGCGACTGCCCGGACCAGGGCAAGCGCCTGCACAGGTATGAGGCCGGGAGCTGGGGCCCGGAGGCGGTCAAAAATCTCCTGCCCTCCCTCCCGGGACCTGACAGGTGAGCCATGCAGCAGGACACCCAGAGAAGATATCAGAATTAAGGGCAAAATAGGCAAAGACACCAAGATGGCGGAAACACATCAGGATCGGCACATACCAAGCGATCCCGAGCAAGGACGGGTTGTTCAAGGCTCAATTGCCATCGGCGCGGACCATTCCGGCCTGGCCTTCAAGGAGGAAATCCTTGCCTTTATTGAGCAGCTGGACCTCAGGGCTGTGGATCTGGGGACCAAGGATGCTGCCCCGGTGGACTATCCGGACATCGCCCGGGAAGTCTGCAAAGGCCTGTTGGAGGGACAGTGCTCAAAAGGGATTCTCATTTGCGGCAGCGGGGTAGGGGCCAGTGTTGCAGCGAACAAGATCAGGGGGATCCGGGCCGGCCTGTGTCACGACACCTATTCCGCCCATCAGGGAGTGGAGCACGATGACATGAACGTACTGTGTCTAGGAGCACGCATCGTGGGCGTGGAGGTGGCCAAGGAGCTGGTATCGGCTTTTATCCGGGCCGCCTTTTCCGGTGCGGACCGTCATGTGCGCAGGCTGGATAAGGTCCGACAACTGGAAAACACCGGGAAATGCGAATGAAAAATCCGGCGCAAGCACAAGGCCTCCATGTCCTGGCCGGGGATGTGGGCGGCACGAAAACGAACCTGGCGCTCTTCGACTCGGACCTGGGTCTTAACCATCCGCTCACGGAAGCCACTCTGCCGAGCAAGGATTATTCCAGCCTGGAAGAGTTGGTTCGGCACTTCCTGTCCGGTGTGGAGACCCGGGTGGATCGTGCAAGTTTTGGAGTGCCGGGGCCAGTCGAAAACGGACAGGCCAGCGCGACCAACCTGCCGTGGACCATGAATGAGGCCGACCTGGCCCGCGTCCTGGGTATCCCGAGGGTTCATCTCCTCAACGATGTCCTGGCCTTTGCCCACGCCGTGCCCTTTTTTCAGGAGAAGGATGTTCATGTCCTGAATCAGGGCCAGCCCGAAGCGGAAGGCGCCATCGCTGTTGTCGCCCCGGGTACCGGACTGGGAGAGGCCTATCTGACCTGGGATGGTGCGGGATACCATGCCTTCGCCTCGGAAGGAGGGCATTGCGATTTCGCCCCAAAAAACGACCTGGAAATCGGTTTGCTCCAACACCTCGGGCAACGTCTGGATCATGTCAGTTACGAGAACGTCTGCTCCGGAAGGGGAATCGCGAACATCTACACCTATCTCAAAGAAAGCGGTTATGCCGGGGAGCCGGCATGGCTCAGAGAACAGTTGGCTCAGTCCGGGGATCCCGCCGCGGTTATCGTCCAGGCCGCGCAAGACCAGGAGACACGGTGTGATCTCTGCAGAGCCACTTTGGACCTATTTGTTTCCATTCTTGGAGCGGAAGCCGGAAACATGGCTCTCAAGGTGATGGCTACAGGCGGGGTCTATCTGGCTGGAGGAATCCCGGCCCGGATCATTCCCCAGCTGGAAGAGGGCCCTTTT
>CAYNCR010000226.1:0-4904 GCA_964395575.1 uncultured Desulfohalobiaceae bacterium | reverse complement strand
GGTTATGAAGGGCATGGCGGAATACGACAACGTGGTGGGAGTCTGGCTGACCCATCTGGACCAAGCCATGGCTCAGTTGGAGCATGATGAACATGCTGACCAGGCAAAGCACAAGGAAGGTCACAATTAGCCTCCCGACTGGCAGTCAGCAATGCCGGAAGGGCCGAAGGCGATTCCGGGCTCCCGGCTTGGCCCTTTTGAACCTTGAGCTCCACCTGCACCGCACGATGAGGTGCCTGCACCTATCCGACTGAGCTCGGCTACGGGGCGAGGCCGTCGCGCCTCGTCCCCCGGCCGGAAGCCGGGACGACACGCCGTCCCGGCTCCCGGCCGGAGGCTCGTAGCCCCGGGCCTGGCTTTCCGGACCCAGGCACTCCTTTGGCTCGGCCTGGCGGGGTTCTGCCCGCCACGGCCCGGAGCCGGGACATTCCGTCCCGGCTCCGGGCCGTGCATGCTCCTTCTCCTTCCGCAGCGAACACGCCCACATCCCGTGAGGGGCCGTCCTGGCCATTATCTGCGAGACGGTGTCACGTGCCCGGACCTCGCTGTATGGAACCTGGATTGATACCCTGATGGCATTCGATTGCTGAAACATGATCGCTGAATCTGATACAATCGGGTCACTTCCATCCCCAAGCCGAACGTCCCAAGCCGAAAGCGGGAGCCGCCCTTGAAGAACACGGTCTCCAACAACGAGCTCAGGCGCGAGCTGGGGCTCTTCTCCGCGATCATGCTCGTGGTGGCGAACATGGTGGGGACCGGAATCTTCACCACCACTGGCTTCATCATGCAGGAGGTGGGCAGTCCCTGGGCCATGCTCGCCTCCTGGCTAATCGGCGGGCTCATCGCGCTGTTCGGAGCCCTTTGCTACGGCGAGCTCGGAGCCCTGTTTCCCCAGGCCGGCGGGGAATACGTCTATCTGCGGGAGGGGTATGGCAAGGCCATGGGATTCCTGAGCGGCTGGATCTCCCTGATTGTGGGCTTCTCCGCCCCCATCGCGGCCGCGGCCATCGCCTTCGCCACCTATCTTTTCCAGGCCCTGCCGCTCTCTGGCGAGGGCCTTGAGCTCACGGCCCGGGGGGTGCGCCTCCTGGAGCTCTCGCCGATCACGCTGACCGGGGTTGGCGTCATCCTCCTGCTCAGCCTGATCCACTTCCACAGCCTGACCCTGGGCAGTCGGGTCCAGAACGGGCTCACCCTATTCAAGATCGCTATCCTGGTCCTGTTCATCATCTGCGGTTTCTGGCTGGGCCAGGGATCGACGGAGCACATGGCTGCGGACTTCCGGCCCGGCTCCCTTTTCCAGGGCTCCTTCGCAGTGTCCCTGATCTTCGTGGCCTTCGCCTACAGCGGCTGGAACGCGGCCTCCTATCTGGGCGGCGAGATCGCCAATCCCGGCAGGAACCTCCCCCTGGCCCTGGTGACCGGGACCATTCTGGTCATGGGGCTGTATCTCCTCTTGAACCTGATTTTTCTCTACGCTCTCTCCCCGGAGGAGATGAGCGGCGTGCTGGAGATCGGGACCAAGTCGGCAGTCGCCCTTTTCGGCGACTCAAGCGGCGCGATCTTCAGCCTGGCCATTGCCCTGGGCCTTCTCTCCGTATTGAGCGCCATGATCATGAGCGGCCCCAGGATCTACTACGCCATGGCCAAGGACGGAATCTTTTTCCGGACCTTCAGCCGGGTCCGCCAGGGACGAAGCACCCCTGCGCACTCCATCTTCCTGCAGGCCGCGATCGCCTGCGCCATGACCCTGACCACCTCCTTCGACGGGCTCCTGTTGTATGTGGGATTCACCCTCTCCCTTTTCGCCGCGCTCACCGTGCTGGGGCTGCTGCGCATCCGCCGGAGCCGACCCGATCTTTCGAGCCGCTACCGGACCCTGGGCTATCCGGTCACCCCGATCCTCTTCGTGCTGGGCAACGCCTGGATCATCTCCTATACCCTCGCCAGCAGGCCCCTGTCCTCGGTCTGCGGCCTGGTCACCATCGGCTCCGGCCTCGCGGTCTACTGGCACTTTCGCAAGAGAAACAACGGAGACGGCTCTGGACCCTCTTCCGCTGCGCGCGTGGCAAGCTATCTCCTCCCGCTCCTGGTCCTTGGCCCCGCCCTTCTCCTGGGCCCGGGCACACCCTCCCAGGCTCTGGCTCACGGCACGCAGGGCAAGATCGCCGTCCAGCGCGGGCTGCTTGTTCAGGCGGAATACAGCGACGGCAAGCCCATGGCCTACGCCAACATCAAAATCTCCCGCATGGGAGAAGATGCCCCTTTCCAACAAGGGAATCTGGACCGCCGGGGCCGCTTCCTCTTTCTGCCCGATCAAAACGGGACCTGGACCGTGGAGATAACCGACGGCATGGGACACCGTCTCGAGCTGAGCAAGCAGGTTGAGGACACGGAGAGCTTCGCCTCGCTTCAATCCGGAGAAGAACAGCAAAAGGCGGAAATCCCCATGACTCACAAGCTGGGCATGGGGCTCGCCGTCATCCTCGGGCTTTGCGGGATATGGGCCTGGTGGGCGTCGCGGAGGTCAAACAAGAATCCCTGATCGACTCAAGGAGGCAAGATGGCGCAACTATTCACCACTCTCCAAAACCGTCATCACCTTCCTGGTCATCATTTATTTAAGCCTCACGGAAAATTGCTTCTTCAACCACTCTTGGAAGCTCGACTTCGATAAAATATTCTTTTGGGTACAAATAATCCTCTCCGGACTCGTCGATAACACGCATATGCTGATGTTTCTCTGCTTTCGGGTCAGGAACCACCTCATAGAGTTTTCTTACTTCTAACGAGGCCTCATATCCCTTATTCTTAATGCAAATCACTAATTGATGGTCCATAAATTCACTTTATTATCAATTAATCCAAAAACTTCTTGATCTTGAATTCTTTTTTTCCAAGGCCATGACATTCGTACCAATGTAACTCTGCTTTTGTCACAAGACCATCTGCAAGACGGACTGTAGCGACACCTTTTAGCTTTCGCCAACGGCCAGTACCATAAACTCTTCTCAACCGATGAACTTCATGTATTGAGCTATCAACTGCTATAGTCTCTATCTCACTGATCTCATCTAAGATATTAAAATACATTGAGCAATATCTTGATTTAATAACAAGCGGAAAGCAGCAAAACGCCGAGCTTAGTCCCCGCTTTTAGCCACCGGCTGGAGCGGGTTGCTAGCAGCTTCCGCTTTCAATCGTTCCACAAGCCAAACCTTGATTATCGATTGACGGGTTACGCCAATCCGAGCCGCTTCACGGTCAAAAGACTCAACAACTCAGGCCGGGAAATCAACATTAATGCGTCGTTGCTCCTGATTGGGTTTATGGAGAGTAGCAAGCTCCAGATCGTCTACGATGTCTTCCTGGTTGTGGTCGAATTTTTTTCGAAATCTTTCGCTTTCATAAAGCTCAACCTCTTTCTTGCGAGAACACCTCACCGAGATCAGGCGGACACTCTCATTTCGACAGGGGATCACAGCTGACCAGTGCCTGGTCATGATGCAACCAATACCAAGAAACCTTGGCTCATCTTCGGATTGTCCTACCGCCTACGATTTCGACGAGATAAGGGGCTTTCCATAGTTCCTGGGCTGAATAAAAGTCAATTCCATGCTTGTCTCGATTGGATCGACTTTTCTCTTCGTCGAATACAAACACTACCAAGAGTAGATAATATACCTTTTCTACTCATTTTGCAAAATTGGTAGCACGATTCTTCATTTCTTGACACGATCCTTCGAATCCCCTAGGTTGGTAGCACTTGTTTGTAAATCGTGCCACTCAGGCAGCATTCCTCGATGGATCCCCATGGCTGGAAAATCAAGGCTCCAGGCCTGGGGGACTGCTGCCGATGAACCCTCTATCTCACAGGAGGTCCCTATGCCAGGACAGCACACTCACTCTTCCCGATGCACGGCTTACGCGCTTTTGCCCTGCCTGGCAGTATTGCTTCTTTTCTGCCTCGCCCCGGCCAACGCCCTGGCCCACTTTGGCACCGTCATCCCCTCATCGCCGATTGTGGATCAGGATACCCGGAAAACCGAGATCACCTTCTCCTTCATCCATCCCTTTGAGCAGCATGGCATGGATCTGGTCAAGCCGGAGCAGGTCTTCGCGATAAACATGGCCAGCGGCAAAAAGCAGGACATCACTACCGGCCTGGAGGAGACCCAGCTCCTGGGGCACAAGGCCTGGTCCGCAACGTACAAGCCGCGCCGTCCGGGAACCCACGCCGTGGTCATGGAGCCAAAGCCCTACTGGGAGCCAGCGGAGGACTTGTTCATCAAGCACTGGACCAAGACCTACCTGGCCGCCTTCGGCGGTGCCGAGGGCTGGGATGAGCCCGTGGGCCTGGAGACGGAGATCGTCCCCCTGACCAGACCCTTCGGGCTCTACGCCGGAAACGCCTTCCAGGGCAGGGTCATGATGAACGGCGAGCCCGTACCGGGAGCCGAGGTGGAGGTGGAATACTACAATGAGGGAAAGCGGGCCGAGGCGCCCAACGAGCACATGGTGACCCAGGTGGTCAAGGCGGACGAGAACGGGGTCTTCACCTACGTGCCACCCCGCTCCGGATGGTGGGGCTTTTCCGCTTTGAACGAGGCGGATTACACCCTGAAGCACAACGGCGAGGACAAGGCCGTGGAGCTGGGCGCCGTCCTCTGGGTCCAGTTCCTCCCCTGGTCCGGGGAATAGCCTGAACCCGGGAGGAAAAAACGGATTCTTCCGTGAAGGACATATACGACATTTCAGATTACTGAACCGCCAAGTCGCGAAGGCCGTGCAACCATTTTGGAAATGGGTGCAGGGCCATGGCGGTTCTTGCAACCCGCATTCCCGGGCCGATCCGGGCACAACCAAGCATGAAAATGGTGCGCGGGGAGTCGGGGATTGCG
>CAYNCR010000225.1:0-4944 GCA_964395575.1 uncultured Desulfohalobiaceae bacterium | reverse complement strand
ATACAGAGCCGATTCCCTTTAACTTATCGGAAATCCATGCGATACCTTGAAGAAGCACCGTTTTTTCAGTGGCGTGCTACCGGGGCGTTAGAACTCGATGATCTCCTGCCTTGTCCCAGAGCACGAGCCTGCCGATGCCTTCTTGTCTTGTAGCAGCTAAGCAGGGCTTGCCCTTCCGATCATAAACAAATACTCCACTGTTCCCGGCTTGGATGCTGGTATTGCCTTTGTCGTTGAAAATGAACAGTCCATCATTTCCGGCATGGATGCTGGGGGTCTCGTCTTCGTTGTTCAGCAAAATCTGTCCGTTTTTGTGGGCTTGGGCGCTCAGAACAAGTTTTCCTTTCGGGTTGTAGAGCATAAGACTGCCGCTGTTGTTTATGGTCTTGATGCTTCCGACAACCTTGCCCCGTGTGTCGATTACCTCAAACTTTCTTGCTCGGATGACATCCGGAACGCCTTGGGTAGCCCCATAACCCCCCAAAGCCACCAAACAGAGAAGAAGAAGCACAACAATTCTGCGTTGCAAGCGAAGTTGTCGCTCCATGGCGCAAAGACGCGATTCGATGTCGGTCATACCATCTCCCCCATAGAATGACGTCATGAAAGGACCTTTCCTCTTCCGGTCCCAAGCCCGTAGTCGGCACATGACAATTTCTTGTTCGGTTCAGCGCACGCTCCGGTTCTCATGCCTGAGCCTTGGAACTTTGATCCCTCGGTTAGGAAGCAGGAACGTTCCCTGTTTGTGTTGGATGGAGAGGAAATTTTCTATCTTATCGGACGGAAGGAGGTGTTCCTGTAGGGCATAATCAGGGATTGTCGGGGGTGAACAGCAGTCCGTTCTCTGAAAGCCTTGGGGGCAGAAATAATAACTCCGGGGCCTTCTTCCTCGATTTCCTGGACATCTGAATGATGGAGATTGTTGCTTTATGCGTTGTCTCCTTAATCGGAAAGCCCTCCTTTGCCCGAGTCAAGCCGATCCTGGAAATTCGGTGCACAAACTGCCATTCCGGCAGCAATCCCCCGATGATCAGCGGCTCACCGCCTATAGGGAGCTCATGTCCGGCAGGACCACGGGCCGATGGTGATCGAGGGAAAGCCTGGAGAAAGCGAGCTGTACGCCCGAATCACCGGGCAGTCCCATCCCAGGACGTCCTATCGAAAGTCCCCTGTTGAGCGAGGATCAGATCCGGGAGATCAAGGAGTGGATCGTACCCGGTGCGTCGGGGCCCGAGATAGGCTCAATCATTGCCCATAAAGAGCCGTCACCGGGAAAAGGCTGTTACCTCCCCGGCGATCTCGGCGACCAGGGAAATTCCGCCCTGCTCGGCTCGCTCCACAGCGCTTGACAACTCGAGACATCGCCGTATCCTTGCCGCCATGATACCGGCACGCGTTCAACAATTCCTCGACTGGCACGGTCTGCGAGCCATCACCTTTGCGCCGGGAAGCACCCCCACCTCGGAGATGGCGGCGGCCAAGCTCGGTGTGGAAGTGGGACAGATCGCCAAGTCCATCCTCATGGCGGGCAAGGACGGTCGTTTCCGTCTGGTGGTGCTGCCCGGGGACAAGAAGGTGCACACCACCAAGCTCAAGAACGTCACAGGCTGCAAGCACCGCATGGCGACTGCGGAGGAGACCCTGGAAGCCACGGGATTTCCCGTGGGCGCGGTCTGTCCCTTTGATCCCGACGGCCTGGAGGTCTATCTGGATCAGGGGCTGGGGCGATACGGGACCGTCTATCCCGCCGCTGGAACCGACGCCTCTGGGGTGCCTGTGACCCTGGAGCACCTCGCTTCCATTACCGGCGGCACGGTGTGCGACCTGGCCAAGGAGGAGGGCTGAAATCCCTTCTGCTATCCCTGCGACGGGCAATCACTCGGATAGGGCGCAGCCCAGGTCGGAGTGGCGGCTTACGCTCTTGGTGGGGCAACTGCAGTTGAGGGCTACCTGCTCTCCCGCTGATAATGAGCCAACCCCCTTGTGCTCCCCTTTGGGAGAAAGAAGAAAATCGCACAACTCGGGCACAGTTCAGATGTCCTCGTCAAAACCGGGCCGAACAAATGATCTGGCCCCGGGGAAGACGGTTTCCACCTTCCGGCGCAGACGCTCCAGGAGAAGCATGATTTCCCGGATATCCTCCTCCCCCTGCTGCACTCTCTCGTACAGAACTCTCCAGGCAGCCAGGGAACGGTCTATCCCTATCAGGGCCACTTTGGCGGATCCGTCCGCATCCCGGTCTCGATCGTCGGGATCCGTGTCCTCGGATTCGGCCATGCCCTGAATAGCGCGCATGATCTTCACCTGGATCAGGGGCTGATACCAGGAGATGATCTCCCTGGCCTCCCGGATCTCGGGCAAATGGCTCACGGACCTGGTGCCGGGAATCTTCACCGGTGTGTCCTCCTGGAACACCTCCGCGTGCTCCTGCCCCTTATCCGCCATCTTGAAGTATTTCCTGGCCAGGGTGGTACAGATATGATTCTCCGCCATCCGTCTGGCATGTTCCTCTTCCGGATCGACATATTCCATGGCCTCATTCAGGTCGATCCCTCTCTCTCTGGCCAGATCGTGCAGCAATTCCGAGGTGGCCTCCAGGATCTCGGACATGGAATCCCAGAACTCGGCATTGCGCATATCCTGATCCTGCTGACCGCTGAAGAGCTCCTGTTCCATGGCGAAATTCATGCACCTGGAGGTAAAGGCACACCTCTCGCACCACCGGTCGCAGTAATTGTAAATACCCGGGATGAAATCCGGGTTCTTGGCCATCCTTTTTATCCTTTCCTTATCCATAAGCATCCAGTCGAGAAATTGTTCGTTTTTGTGCTTTTGCTGCACCTAGCAGGAATCAATTTTGTCGCCAACCCCTCTGGCACTGGTCTCCAGTTTTTCATAAACGGTTGTTCGGGGATAGACCGGATTGTAGGGAAGACGCTTGGGCCAGAACGGAGAATGTCTCTTGTTCATGCTGCAATCTCCTTGAATGCATTGAGTGATCAGAATGTGTTTCTCTAACACATTGCAGCTATTTGAACAAAGAATTGATAGGCTGCGGGATTCGGTGGAAGGAATATTATTGCAATAATGAGCCAGTTAGCCTGCCCTGTGTGCTCGTCACGAGAGCGAACACCAGAGATCGGGAAAGTCCGCGGCTTTCACTTCTGATCCAGGTCTTCCAGGGCGAGGACTCCTATACGGTCGTTATGCAGACTCCCCAGATACAGTGTGGAGTCAACTTCCTTGGCTGAGGTAACCGCGAAAAGATTCTCCCCTTCGGGATCCTGGAGGGTGCGAAGGATTTCCCCCTGGTCGTTCAGCTCGGCAACGAAACCATATGGCTCCGGCTCGGGCCACAAACTTTGAGGGAGTCTGGAAATGACCTTTTTCAGGAAAGGAAAAGAATGAAGATTATCCACCAGCTCGTTCCTTTTGGTATACAATGCCACCCAAAAACGATTATCATCGGTGCTGTCGATATTGTCCGGGAAACCCGACAGATTCCTTGTGAACACCTCGTGAGAGCCTGCCCGGGGGCCTTTGAGCCAATAGCGGATAATGCGGTAACGGTATGTCTCGTTGACCAGGAGAAAATCCTCCTCGGCTGATAAAGCCACACCGTTGGCGAAATAAAGATCCTGCAGAAGTGTTTGTGTCTTTCCCGTCTCCGGATTGTAACGCAACAGCCTGCCGTGGGGCCTGGCCTCCAGCATGTCCAGGATATATTCGGGCTGGCTGAATTTGTGGCTGGCGTCCGTGAAATAGATCATCCCGTCCGAGGCCACATCGAGATCATCCGTAAAGCCGAAGGGGAGACCCTGAGAGCCTGTGCTGAGCACGTGTACCCGACCCCGGTGATCAATGCTCAAAAGACCTTTCCAGGCATCGGCAACAATCAGGTTGCCTTCCGGGTCAAACTCCATTCCCAGGGGTCTCCCGCCGGTCTCTGCAAATGTCTCCACTTCCCCGTCGAGAGTGGTCCTGCGAATCAGGCCTTGGGCAGTTCCTGTGTATACCCGGCCCTTTTGGTCCACAGCTATATCTTCAGGACCCGCAAGCTTCCCTGATCCCAAGTCATCCGCATGACTCAACAGATCGTTCGGCTCGAGTGCTCCGGTCATTGATGGAATCTCAGGGGGGTCATACGCGACCGGATCGATGGGCGCAGGCCACAGGCTCAGGTAGAGGGCCACACCCGCCAATACAATGATAATTGCCAGCCAGAAGTATCTCATTCAGCATCCTGTTTCTTTTCTTTGCTTCTCAGAGAATAAAGATAAGAGCTATGGGCTACAAAGTGGAGAATGGGGTCTTACAGTCTTTGAATTAGTAGGCCCCTGTTAGCATTGAAGATCGGTCTTGAACTGCCTTAAAAAGGTGAAAGTCGAGCAAGAGGCTCCGGGGAGGAGGATATTGGACGGGGATTCGATAAGTCCTCTTCAATCGCCAATTGACGAAAGTCGGAGAATCGGACATTCTTACTGTAATTCCCATAATGGAGTTAGAGCATGGGACGCAAGCTCACTCTATCCCAAAAGGGACAAATCACTCTCCCGGCGGACATACGGAACAAGCTGGGCCTCGTAGCAGGAGACACGCTTATTGCCGAGGAGAGAAACGGGGAGCTGATCCTTCGGCCCGCAACGGTTCTCGAGATCGAGTTGTACAGGGACGAGGACATTGCCCGCTGGGACGAGGAGGACCGCCTTGACCCTCAGACCCGCCGCAGGATCGTGGACAAGCTCGAGACCAAATCGTGAAGCGTGTTTTTCTTGACGCCAACGTCATTTTTACTGCGGCCCACAACCCGTCAGGGAAGGCCTCCCTTCTGTTCGAGCTGGCCGAACAGTTGGTTACAATGAACCAGTCCCCTTGTGCTCAACAAGTCATCTCATCCCAGTGAGCAATGTCCAGCCAAGCCATTCGTCAATCCGTCTGCAGCCG
>CAYNCR010000224.1:0-4984 GCA_964395575.1 uncultured Desulfohalobiaceae bacterium | reverse complement strand
GGGCAAAACGCTTGGATAAAACTTTTTGGCGTGAGCCACGAGCCGTGGAAGAGCGCTCAGCGGCAAGGCTCATATGGGCCATAGGCGAGAGGCGCTAAGCGATAGGGCAATGGGCTCTAGGCTATAGCACCTTGGGCGATGGGCAAGGCGATGGACGGGTCAGTGCACAGAAAACAGATGCGAGGCAGGAGGACAGGAATATGGAAGCTTCACATGTACAATGTGTGCCATCCCCCGTCAGAATTCTATCTGAAACAATTCACGAGTTACGGCTTCCGACTGAAGGCTTATACTTCCGTGATTTATGGCCCCAATCCGTCTCCGGCATCGGTCTCCCGGCTTTCGATCTCCCGAATCAGAGCCAGTTGAACCACTCCTTCCAGCTGCCCCTGTTGGCGACGCGGGCCTCCTCCGAGGACTGCCTGAGGGCGAGGTAATAGGCCTCCCGTGCCCGTTCGCTGGAGTATTCGACGCATTCCCCGAGGCTGGTGAAGGTGTCGCGCACATGGGTGTAGCGCCGCCAAGCCGCCCTGTACTTCTCTGTCCGCATGTAGAAATCCGCCACATAGATCTCGTGATAGGCTCTCAGCTTGCGGCACTTCTGCATCTGCTCCCGGGCATCACCGGTATACTCGGATTGGGGATAGCCCTGAACAAGACGGGTGAAGTACTCTTCCGCCTCCCGGACTTCCTGCTGGGAAAGATCAATGGATACGAACTGCCGCAGATTGGCCCGGCCGATCCGAAAGAGGACGTAGGGAATCTTCGGATCGCCGGGATGCAGGGACTCGTATTCCTTGTACGCGTTTTCCGCCTTGGAATACTTGCCCTGCTGGAAATAGGCGTCCGCAAGCCCAAGCTCCGCCTCCGCGGTTTCCCGGCTGAAGGGATGGTCCTCCTTGATCCGCTGGAAGTAATCCGCGGCCCGGCCGTAATCGGCCTCATCCATGGCCTTTTGCCCGGCCTCGAGCAGCGCCTGGGGGGTATCCGCCACCTTGGGTCCGGAAAAGGGGTTCAGGGCCCCGCAGCCGCCGAGGACTAGGCTGACCAGAACGAGAAGAAGTGGGAGGGCAGGCAATTTTTTAGGCATGACCCGCCTCTTCGGCGAACAGGAAGGCGCCGTATCCGGCGGTGGCTCCGTCTCCGACCGCGGTGGTGATCTGGCGGCAGATCTTGGACCGCACGTCCCCGGCCGCGAACACACCGGGCAGATTGGTGCGCATTTCGGCATCGGTCACGATGAAGCCGTCCTGGTCCCGCTCCAACTGCTCGGGCACGAAGGAAACAATCGGATTGAGGCCCACAAAGATGAACACGCCCTGGACATCGAGCTTGTTCGACACATTCGTCTTGACGTTCTTCAGGTCCAGGCCCTCAACCCCCTGCTCTCCGAGAATCCTGGTGGCTACGGTGTCGTAGACCACCTCGATGTTGGATGAGGAAAGAACCCTGTCCTGATAGATCTTGTCCCCGCGGAAGGCATCGCGGCGATGGACGAGGTAGACCTTGTTCGCCAGCTTGGACAGGTAGAGCGATTCCTCCAGGGCTGTATTGCCTCCGCCGATGCAGGCGACATCCTGGTCCCGAAAAAACTGCGCGTCGCACAGGGCGCAATAGGAGACCCCCTTGCCCGAGAGCTCCTGTTCCCCGGGAACTCCCAGCTGCCTGTATTCCGCCCCGGAACAGATGATGATCGAGGCGGCCTGGATGGAGGTCTTCTGCATGTGGGCCACGTTCTTGCCGTATTCCGGCTCCAGGGACCGGACCTCGTCCATGTACTTGTCGTAGGAGAAACCCTCCAGGTGCTTGGCCATTTGGTCCACAAGCTCAAAGCCCTGCACGCCTTCCGGATACCCCATGTAATTGTCGATCCACTCCGTGTTCAGCACCTGCCCGCCCGGAGCGAACTTCTCCACCCAGGCCAGGGATGCTCCGGCACGCAAGGCGTACAGGGCAGCGGTCATTCCGGCGGGGCCGCCTCCAATCACGAGAACGTCATATGTCTGCATACATTTAGGCCTTGGAGTCGATCATTTCCTGGAGATTGCTCTTGGATACCGCCCCGGTGACCTGGTCCACGACCTCTCCGTTCTTGAACAGGATCAGGGTGGGGATGGCCCGAATGCCGTACTTGCTCGGCGTGCCGGGGTTCTCGTCCACATTCATCTTCACGAACTTGACCTTTTCCGGGTACTCGCCCTCCAGCTCCTCAACCACCGGGGAGATGGCGCGGCAAGGACCGCACCAGGGGGCCCAGAAATCGACGAGCACGGCTGTGTCGTTCTTGAGGACCTCGGATTCAAAGTTGCTGTCTGTCACTGCGTTGGGCATAATCGACTCCTTATGCGGGGTTGATTGATCCGGGACGATCCGGACGCGACGTCCGATTTGTAAGGTCGCCCTCCCAAAGGGAGCTTCGGGGTCCCTCCGGGGCTCAGGCGAATAGTAAAATGTTAATGCTCAGTTTCTGGCCTGTCAAGCTGTACCCGCCGCCAGGTAATCCCAGGGGATGGCCCGGCCCCTGGGAACGGCCTCCAGGTCCAGATCGTGACACCAGCCCTTGTCGTGCAATACGGCCCCGGTATAGGCCACCATGGCCGCATTGTCCGTGCACAGCTCCGGATGGGGCAGGATGAGCTCCACCTCGCGCTCCCGGGCAACCGCCTCCACTGTGCGGCGAATCATGGAATTGGCCGCCACGCCGCCGGCAACCACAAGGGACGCGGCCTCCGGATGACGGCGCAGCGCGCGCTCCAGCTTGATCCTGAGGCCCTGGCTCACGCTCCAGCTGAAGGAGGCGCACACGCGCGCGAGATGGGGCGATTGTGCGGCGATCCGCTCCGCATCCGGACGCTCCTCCATCTCCTTCAACCGGAGCTCGGGATGGTCCCGGACGTAGTTGGCCACCGCGGTCTTGAGCCCGCTGAAGCTGAAATCCAGGTTCTGGTTGTCCACATAGGGTCTGGGGAAAAGGGTGGTATCCGGTTCCGCGAATCCCGCGATGCGATCGATGTATTTGCCGCCGGGATAGGGAAGATTCAGGAGCTTGGCCGTCTTGTCGAAGGCCTCGCCCACGGCGTCGTCCAGGGTTCGTCCCAGGATCTCCATGTCCGTGTTGGAGCGGAGCAGATAGAGCCGGGTGTGTCCGCCGGAGATGAGCAATCCAAGGGCCGGGTAGGCAATCTCTCGGCTGAGCTCAGGAGCGATCATGTGGGCCTGGAGATGATCCACTCCGACCAGGGCGGCGCCGTTTCCCTGCACCAGCCCCTTGGCCAGGCCCATTCCCACCAGGAGGCTCCCCATGAGCCCCGGCCCTCTGGTGACGGCAACCGCGTCCACCTCCCCCAGAGCGGCTCCGGATCGGGAAAGGACCTGGTCCAGCAATCCCGGGAGGGCCCGGAGATGCTCCCTGGAGGCGATTTCCGGAACCACTCCTCCGTAGATGGCGTGCAGATCCTCCTGGGAGCGCAGGCTCTGGGCCGCGATCTCCCCGTCCCGGATGAGCGCCAGCGAGGTCTCGTCACAGGAGGTCTCGATCCCCAGACAGAGCATCCTAGGCCCCTTGCTCGTAAATGTCCTTGACCTTGCTCACGTCCGTCTCGGAACCGATGAACAGAGGGGTGCGCTGATGAAGCTCCCTGGGCTGGATATCCTGGATACGCGTCACCCCGTCCGTGGCCATGCCTCCCGCTTCCTCGGCGATGCGGGCCAGCGGGGCGGCCTCGAAGAGCAGGCGCAGCTTGCCTTTGGGATTCTTGGGATCGCGATAGTCCAGGGGATACATGAAAATCCCGCCGTAGAGCAGATTGCGGTGAAAGTCGGCCACCAGGGAACCGATGTAGCGCAGGCTGTACAAACGGCCCAGATCGCTGTTGGGATCCTTGAACGCGGAGACCGCCCGATGGGTCACGCTGTCCCAATAGTGCCAGTAGGCCTCGTTCACGGAATAGATCCTGCCCTGCTTGGGGATCTGAATATCCGAAAAGCAAAGGAGAAACTCGCCCACGCTCGGATCCAGGGTGAAGCCGTGCACGCCGCGGCCCGTGGTATAGACCATGACCGTGGAGGAGCCGTAGATGAAGTATCCGGCCGCCACCTGCTCCGCCCCTTTCTGCAGCACGTCCGCGGGGTCCATGTCCCGTTCCAGGTCCTTGGCGGGAGTGCGGTAGATGGAAAAGATGGTGCCGATGCTCACATTGGCGTCGATGTTGGAGGACCCGTCCAGCGGATCTACAAGCAGAATGTACTCCCCCTTGGGGAATTTGGAGGGAATCTGGATGATATCCGCCTGCTCCTCCGAAGCAAGGGCACAAAGAACGCCCGCGCGCTGCATGCGGTGGACGATGACCCTGTGAGCGAACTCGTCCAGGCGCTGCACCGAATCTCCGGTGGCGTTCGTATCCCCGGTATCCCCCAGAATATCCACCAGTCCGGCCTTGTTCACCTCGCGGGAAATGATCTTGGCCGAAAAAATGAGCTCGTTGAGCAGCCTGGTGAACTGGCCCGAGGCCTCGGGGCTTTGCTTTTGATGAAGCAGAAGGTGCTCGGTCACATTTATTTGACGCATAGGATCCTCCTCTGCCGTTCGTGGGCTCATTTTTGGGTCGGCTCCATCTTCTTCACGGCGAAAACCGTCATCAATTCAATAGCCAACGACATTTCCCGAATCAAGCGAAGGCCGCGGCTTGCTCCCGGAGGACTCCGCGAGCCGACCTTCCGTGCGCGAATGACGGGACACCGGTTTTGGGATTCATTTTACCGCGTGATTTCAACCGCGTAAAAAAAAGGTTTCTGCCCGATGTAGCGGGCCATCCACAGGAAATTTCTGTCCCCGACACTGCGTCTGCCCCGTATCCCGCTCTCGAGCCGCGCATCCCAGTCCATCGCCGCCAGGCGCTCGCTCGCATTCTCGTAGCTCCCCGCCCAGAGGACATTGTCCCGGCTCACAGCCACAAGCTCTGAGGCTCTGGGGGCATCCTCCACC
>CAYNCR010000223.1:0-4996 GCA_964395575.1 uncultured Desulfohalobiaceae bacterium | reverse complement strand
TCGCGAGCTACAAGGGCTCGCACGTTTATGAAACACGGCTTCAGCGCACATCCCCAACTTCCCGCGCCCAACACTTTCACGAAACAATTCAACAGGTTGGCCACATTGTTATACAAAAAAACATGCCTTCATCCGCACAGGCATGGGGTCATTTGGCGTAGATCTTGATCTGGTTGGTGTGCGTCTCCCGCTGGCCCGGCGTGGGCTGCCCCGAGGTGAGGACAATCCGGTCCCCCCTGGCGAAGAGGTCGCTCTTTTCCACAAACTGTTCCACCCGATCCAGGTGGTTGGGGATCGCCGGATCGCTCTGCACGGGAATGACTCCCCAGTAGAAATTGAGGCTGCGCATCACCTCCACGTGAGGGGTGAGGGCGTACACCGGCCTCGAAGCCCGCCTGCTGGAGAGGAGGGCTGCGGTCCGCCCAGAGGTGGAATGGCAGGCGACCCCCTTGCCCTCGGCGTGGTCCGCCATGAGACAGGCGGAATAGGCCAGGTACTTGGCGGTGTCCTTTTCGTTCTCCGGGCGGTAGGGCCCCTGCATCTGCTCCAGGAGATAGCTTTCCGCCTGGTCCGCGATATCCCGGATCATCTGCGTCGCGCCGATGGGATAGCTGCCCACCGCGGTTTCCTCGGAAAGCATGACGCAATCCGTTCCGTCCATAATGGCGTTGGCCACATCTGTCGCTTCCGCCCGGGTGGGCAGTGGGTTGTTGACCATGGACAAAAGCATCTGGGTCGCCACGATCGCCGGCTTCTGATGCCGCCGGCAGGCCCGGACCACCTTTTTCTGGATCACCGGGAGAGCGGGCAGGGAGCACTCCAGGCCCAGATCCCCGCGGGCGACCATCATGCCGTCGGCCAGGGACAGGATGGACTCCAGGTTCTCCAGGCTGCTGGCCCGCTCCAGCTTGGCGATGAGAGGGATGTATCTGGTGTAGGAAGTGAGCTCGGAACGCAGGGTTTCCATGTCCTCCCGGGTCTGGACGAAGGACTGGGCGAAGGCGTCCACACCGACTTCCAGCCCGGCGTGCAGATCGTGCTTGTCCTTGGCGGTGAAGGCGGGCAGGGAATGGGGCTTGCCCGGGAAGGTGATCCCCTTGCTGGAGGCGACGATCCCGCTGTCCAGGGCCTGGAGGAGAAATACCCTATCCGGTTCCAGAACCTCGCTCACCGTGAAGCGGGGAACGCCGTCGCTGATGGTTACTGGCGCCCCGCGCTCCACGCCGGAGAGGACCTCCGGCATGTCCAGGGGGAGAAAGGCCAGATCGTTGTACCGGTCCCTGTATTCCGAGGGACCGAGGTAAACCCTGTCTCCCTGGGAGAGCTGCAGCGGGGCATTCTCCACCTTGCCGATGCGGATCTTGGGGCCGCTCAGGTCGCCCAGCACGGTCAGGGTGGTGTCCAGCTCCCTCTCCAGGTCCCGGATCAACTGGATGATCGGGGCGAATTCCTCCGCGGGGGCGTGGGAAAAATTGAGCCGGAATATGCGCACCCCGTGCTCGATCATGGAAGCAAGGATCTCCCGCTCCGAGGAGCTGGGGCCGATGGTGGCGATGGTTGTGGTTCGCATGCTGGCTCCCTGACATGGATTTTTTCTTCCGCGCCGCGGAAGAGGTATGGCTGTCCCGAGGGTTTTCCCGGAAGGGCATCTTCGGTCCGAGGCGGACCATGGATGGCCGTCCCGGACGAATCGGAATTCGGTTCCTATCTTCAACTTTGAATCATACCGCTTTTCTTTTCAAGCAACTATTCACCACCTTGCCGAATCGTAAGCCGACACGGGGCATTTTGTCTCATGCAGCTCCGACTCTGGATTTTCTAACGCTCGCCACGTGGGGGCATCCCTGCCCCCATCCGGCACTCACTTTTCATTCAGGCTTGCCCAGAATTTAACGGATTCCCAAAAAAGTGAGTGCCGGACTTCCCCCACGTGGCGAGCGAAGAAAATCTGGCAGAGTCTCCACTGAAATGATTCAAAATACCCCGTGTCGGCTTATAGTTACAATGATCAGTGGAGTGGTGAATAGTTACCTTTTCAAGAAGGAAAGCCGGATTAGTCTTTCGAATGTGGATGGCGCCCCCGATCATTCCGGCCTCGGGAGGCGGTCTGCGCGCATCGGGAGATACGCCTGAACCCTGGAAAAAGTTCCCGAACAGTGTTGACCCCTGCGACGCTTCCCACTAGAGTTCGGAGTGTGAATAAGCGGCAGGAATTTTGGGGCAACCATGCTCCCCAGGCTATAAATAACGACCGGAGAAGGAGACAAGGAGGCGCTCTATGCCCGAGCTGAAGGTCTTTCACACCGGCAACCCCAACTGAGTGACCTGCAAGAAGGCCCTGGATGCGGCCGAAGAGGTCAAGAAGAGGCACGGGGACGCCCTCGCCCTGCAAATCGATACCAACGATTCCGAGGGGGCCAAGGCCTACGGATTCAAAAGCGGGACGAACGTGCTTCTGGACGAGGAGCAGGTTTCCCTGGAGCTGGCAACTGATTCGGACAAGCTGGATGAGCTTATTGCCGGCCGGATGAACGGATAGTGCCGGCTCAGTGACGCAGCTTTCCCCGCGGGCCGGGAACGGGGATGCCGTTCCCGGCCCGCGCTGTTGTTGCCTGAGAGCCGGGCCGGGTCTTGACTCCTGGTCGGTCTCGGGGCACTATACCCGCGCTTTATCCCAAAAAAGGGGGGTGCATGGGGAAGAATCTCACCCGCAAGATCATAGCGGACCATCTGCGCCAAGGGGAAATGGTGCCAGGTGAACAGATCGGACTGCGTGTGGACCAGACCCTGACCCAGGACGCCACGGGCACGATGGCCTATCTGCAGCTCGAGGCCATGGGCAGGGATCGTGTGGCAACGGATCTCTCCGTGAGCTACGTGGACCACAACACCCTGCAGATGGGTTTCCGCAATCCGGACGATCACCGCTACCTCCAGAGCGTGGCTGCCAGATACGGCCTTGTCTTCTCCCCTCCAGGCAACGGCATCAGCCATCAGCTGCATCTGGAAAATTTCGCCAAGCCGGGGGCCACGCTCCTCGGCTCGGACAGCCACACCCCCATGGGCGGCGGAGTCGGGGCCCTGGCCATGGGCGCCGGAGGGCTTGCAGTTGCCCTGGCCATGGCCGGCGAGCCCTATACCCTGCCCATGCCGCAAGTGGTGCGGGTCCACCTCACCGGTCAGCTTCGCGGGTGGGCCAGCGCCAAGGACGTGATTCTGGCCCTGTTGGCCCGCCTCACGGTCAAGGGCGGTGTGGGCAGGGTCATGGAATACACCGGGCCGGGGGTGGAGACCCTGAGCGTTCCCGAACGGGCCACCATCACCAATATGGGGGCCGAGCTCGGGGCCACCACATCCATATTTCCCAGTGACGAGCAGACGCGCCGTTTCCTGCGTGCCATGGGCAGGGAGGAGGACTTCACCCAGCTGGGTCCGGATCCGGACGCCGCATACGACGACGAGCTTGAGCTCGACCTGGATGACCTGGAGCCCATGGCTGCCATGCCCCACATGCCGGACCGGGGAGTCCCGGTTCGCGAGCTCGACGGCCTGGAGGTGGATCAGGTGATCATCGGCTCCTGCACCAACTCCTCCTATGTGGACTTGGCGCGGTCCGCCGGCGTCCTGCGCGGAGGCCGCGTCCATACCGGAACGGAAGCACTCCTTTCCCCGGGCTCGAGGCAAGTGTTCCGCCTGCTGGAAGAGGACGGGATGCTTGGGGACTTTCTGGACAGCGGGGTGCGCCTGCTGGAGTGCGTCTGCGGTCCCTGTCTGGGGATGGGCGGATCTCCGGTGAGCGGCGGGGTCAGCCTGCGCACCTTTAATCGGAACTTTAAGGGCAGGAGCGGCACGGCGGATGCCCAGGTCTATCTGGTGAGCCCGGAGACAGCGGCTCAGGCCGCTCTGGCCGGTCGTTTCACCGACCCGGCCCATTGGGGGGAGGCGCCGGACCGTCCGGAGGTTCCCGACTACTCCAGGGCCGGCGCGAGTCACTTTCAGTATCCTCCAAAGGATGGCTCGCAGGTCGAGGTCCGGCGCGGCCCGAATATCGAGCCCCTGCCCCATTTCGACCCCCTGCCAAGGCGCATGACGCTGCCCGTCCTGCTCAAGACGGAGGACGACATCACCACGGACCATATCCTGCCGGGAGGCCCGGAGGTGACCGCGCTCCGCTCCAATGTGCCGGCAATCAGCGAATACGTTTTTCAACGGGTCGATCCGGAATTCGTGGCGCGGACCAAGAACTACGGGCAGGGAATCATTGTGGGCGGTGAGAACTATGGTCAGGGCTCGAGCAGGGAGCATGCCGCGCTCGCTCCCCGCTATCTGGGCGTCCGCGTCGTGCTGGCCAAGTCCCTGGCCCGCATTCACAGGGCCAATCTGATTAATTTCGGGATACTGCCCTTGATTTTCCGGGACAAGGAGGACTATGCTCAGCTGGAACAGGGCGAGCACATAGGCCTTGCGAGCGCGGACCTCACTTCGGGGGCTCCCGTGGAGCTGGAGCTTCTGGATCGACAGGAGCGGATTCAGGCGGACAACGATTTGAGCCGCCAGGAGCTGGATATCGTCCTAGCCGGCGGCAGGCTGGAATACGTGCGATCCAAGGGGGACTGACCCCGCTAACCAGTACTGCGTCTCAAGAATGTTGCCTCAATCTTTGGCAAATGATTCTATTTTATTGAGAAGTTGATACAATTCGAATAGCGAAACCCAAAATCAGAAACAAATATCAAATTCGAATTGTAACTATTCAGCACTTTGCCGAACCGTAAGCCGACACGGGGCATTTTGACTCATGCAGCTCCGACTCTGGATTTTCTAACGCTCGCCACGTGGGGGCATCCCTGCCCCCACCCCTCACCCACTTTTTCAAAAGTGGGTGAGGGGCTTCCCCCACGTGGCGAGCGAAGAAAATCTGGCATCGTCTCCGCTGAAATGATTCAAAATACCCCGTGTCGGCTTACAATAGAAAGTGGGGGTGGTGAATAGATAC
>CAYNCR010000222.1:0-5014 GCA_964395575.1 uncultured Desulfohalobiaceae bacterium | reverse complement strand
TCTCCACGATCTCCCCCAGCTTGGCCGCGAGCTCCTGCTGACGCTTGGGAAAAAGGCCCTGCCAGGTCCAGAATCCGATTCGAACCGGTTCCCTGGGATGAAACAGCATCCGAATGGCCACATAGTTGGTCAGCCAGCCGATAAATGCGCCGAGAATGGGTGTGATCAACAGGATGAGCTGCATGTTTCGCCTGTGGAGCCTGAATTGTCGATCCTCTGGAGTCCCGGGGTGCGCATATCGCCGCCACGCCGGATCAAGATCCGGAGACGGTGTGCCGCCTTTCATTTTTGGGAAAGCCAGGGAAAGGGGCCGCCTCGAATAATTGCAGACCGGGATTGACGGCCAACAGAACTATGCGTCTAAGCACTGGAATATAGCTCAATTTGGTGCGGACTTCAAACAGGCCCAAGACGGGCCAGAGAGAATGGCCAACAGGCTGGAGGCAATGGGGAATGACCTTTTCGTGTTCGGTTGTGGATCTTGTGTGATCAGGTAATTCCCTTTTGAGCCCAGGGATGGGATATGAAGGTCAACCTCCGGGGCTCTGATATCAGGCATGTGATATCAGAACCGGCCGGGGAACCGGGAAAAGAATATGGCATGCAGCATGGTGCATGCTCTCTCCGAAATGCGGAATGAAATGAAAAGGGGCATCGGATACCGGAGTCCAGACGCCGGAAATTGGAGGTCCAAGATCAGATGCAGGCGTTAAGAGGAAAAATCAGAAGAATGATTGTGGATGGGGAATGATCAATCCGTGCATTCGGAAACAGAAAATCATGGCACTATCAGACCTTCGGGCGAGCCTGATGGGGCTCGCCCGAAGGAATAGGAGATTACGTCTCGATCCGATCCTTTATTTCCTGAAAGGTGGAATCGCCAATGCCGTCCACCTGCTTGATTTCCTTTTTCTTGTCAAAGGAATCATTTTGGCGATACTCCACGATACGCTGTGCTTTTTTGGCCCCTACATTGTACAGGTCAGTCAGTTTTTCCTTGGGTGCCTTGTTGATGTTGACCGTGTCCGAAGCGGAAAGCGCAGGAGCTGCCAGGAACAGAGCAACTGCACAGACAAGCGCCATCAGGGATTGCCGCAGGAAGTTTCGCTTCTGCATAGATGTTACCTCCCGTGTGATTTCGATTGCACAATAAGGACCCTTCAGCATCCGAGAAGGAGAGTCCTCCCTGCACATAAAGAGACGCTCACGAAGATCTGTCTACCATATGCAAAGATAAAAGAGGGATCAACCCCTTTATTCAAATTTTTGACAATCTCTCTCAAGCAGGGGACTGAGGGAGATCATTCCCGAGGATATCCCGGAAGCGGTTCGTCCCTGTACATCCTTCAAGGAAAACGTGAGCTACATGCTCTTGATATCCGATTCAAACCCCTTTGCTTGGGATCGTTTCTTGGCTAGAATTTCCGGAGTGGACTATGCGTTGCAAAGACACTGCCCAGGGATCGGTATGGGGAAGGAGGGAGCAATGCTCAGAAAATGGTTGGTTCTTCTTGCACTCCTGTTCGCGTGCGGCTGCCAGGCTGGATTGCACACCGCCCCGACAACCAGGGTCAGCCCAGCGTCCGCGGGAAAGGATCTGAAACTGCGGGATCTGCGCACGGCAACAGACTCCTATCGGATCATGTACTCCGGACCGGTTTACAATCCCTCCGCCCTGCTCTTCCTGCCCCGCAAGGGACCGGAACGTCTGGAACCGACGAGTCGATGGAAGGATGTCGAGGACAGCAAGGAGCTCAAAAATCTCGCCTACAGGCTGGATGAGCTCGACCCGAAGCTGTGGGCCATTGTCCCAGCCGGCCTGGAGGACATCTCTTCCAAAGATATCCTGGCCTACATCTATACCCCGGGATACGCCTCGGTCCAGAAAATCCCGGATACAGACAGATACAAGATTCTGCCCGTGGAAGAGCAGTTCAATCCCCGCTACCACGACCGAGCCTTCCCCTTTCCGGGATACGGGCTCTTTTGATAAAGAGATACCAAGAAAGCGCCATTTCAAAGGAGGGACGGCGAAGCCTTATGCCCTGCTGTTTCACCCTGCAGGGCATACTATTGTCTTCTCGGCGCCCTTGCCTGCCCTGTGAAATGCCGGCTCGGCCGGCCCTGCGAAGCAGGATTTCACCGGGGGCGCCCTGACGGTTTTCATGCTGCTCTTCAGCGCCTGGGAAGGGTATATCGGAAGAGCCTGATGCGTACATTTTGATCCTGCTAGAGCATCTGGACAGGATCAAGATCCAGGCTGAGACGCAGCCCGGAGGTATTGCGGGAGGAATGGAAAAGGGGCTTGCACAGGCCCCGGATGCTGGCGCGGTCCGGCGCCTTGATCAGGCACTGGTAGCGCATTCTGCCGCGCAGCTGACGCAGCGGGGCCGGAGCGGGACCGAGTATCTGGATCCCGGCTTGCCCTGCCCCCTGCCTAATCCGCGCGGCGATTTCACGGACCCGTTCGTATCCATCGCTGCGCGTGGCGGGATAGCTGATCCGCAAGAGGCCCAGGCGGACGAAGGGGGGATATTTGCGTCTGCGCCGCAGATCGATCTCTGTGGCGTAAAAGCCCTCGAAGTCGTTGGAGCGGATATACTGCCAGCAGTAGTGGTCCGGGGAGCGGGTCTGGATCATTACCCGTCCGGGTGCCTCTCCCCTACCGGCCCTGCCGCCGACCTGATGCAGAAGCTGGAAGGTCCGCTCCGTTGCCCGGTAGTCCGGCAGGTTCAGGCCGATATCCCCGTCCAGGACCAGGACCAGCGAAACTCCCGGAAAGTTGTGCCCCTTGCTGCACATCTGAGTGCCCACCAGGACCTGGGCCCTGTTATTGGCGAACCCCTCCAGGATATTCTCCAGGCTCCCCTTCCTCCGGGTGCTGTCCCGGTCCAGCCGGAGCACTCCCGATCCCTCGGGAAGATAGGCGCTCAGGTATTCCTCGATCTGCTCCGTACCCTCCAGGAGCGGCACGTACTGATGGCCTCCGCAATCGGGACAGGCCAGGGGAAAGGGCTTGATCTCCCCGCAGTAGTGGCACACCACCCGCTCCAGGCTCTTGTGGTAGGTCATCCCCACTTCGCAGTAGTCGCAATGGATGACCTTGCCGCAGGCCGTACAGTAGATCAGGGGGGCGTAGCCGCGTCGGTTGAGCAGGATAATGGCCTGGTCCCCCCTGTCCAGACAGTCCCGCAGGGCCTGGATGGCCTGGCCGGAGAAAGGGCCTTCCCTGGGAGGGTCGGCGGTCAGGTCCACGGTTTCCACAGGGGGAAGCTCGCGTCCCCCCACCCGCGCCCGCATGCTGAGCAGGGGAAAGTGGCCCGTGCGCGCGGCATGGTAGGTCTTGATATCCGGAGTTGCGGAGCCAAGCACAAGGAGGCTCCCGCTGATACGGGCCCTGGAATAGGCCACTTCCTTGGCGTGGTAGGGCAGCCTCTCCTCCTGCTTGAAGGAGGCGTCGTGCTCCTCGTCCAGGACGATGAGTCCCCAGTCCTGGCGCGGGAGGAACACGGCGGACCGGGTGCCCACGGCGATCACCGGATCCCCTTCCCTCCCGAGCCGAGCGAATAGACGCCCCTTGTCCGCGGCAGTGAGATGCCCGTGGTACAGGAAACAGGCCTGCCCGGGGAAATACTTCCGCACTTCCCGCCACAGCTGAAGAGCCAGGGCGATCTCCGGAACCAGGAGGAGCACGGATCGACCCTGCTTCAGGCACTCCCGGGCCAGCAGCAGGTAGACCAGGGTCTTTCCGCTTCCGGTGATCCCGTGCAGGAGCTGGATCCGCATCTGCTCGGTGTGGAGATCCGGAACAAGGGAGTCGAGAGCCGAGTTTTGGTCCCGGGTTGGCTCCACCTTGTCCAGGGGGTGCTCCCCGGAGGCATCCCCTGCTCTTTCCCCGCGTTCACTGGGGGACTCCACAGGCTTAAGCTCGCGCACCATGTCCTTGCTCTTCAAGGTCCTGAGCGCGCGGGAGGCCTGAGAACCCAGATGCTTGCGCAGGTCCTGCCGGGTCGATGGCCCGTGGGTCCAGAGAAAGTCCAGCAGCCGGACCTGCTGAGCCGCCTGCGGCCGAACCGGCCAGGGCGGATCCGTAGCCAGCTCGATCAGGCCCGAGGAGGAGCTTCCGCCCCCTGCTCGCAATTCCGATTCGCCCTGCAGCCATTCCCGGGCCAGCTCCCCGAGCCGTCCTCGATCCAGCTTGGACAGGGAGCTCAGGGGCCAGGCCTCCTCCCCTTCCGCGCCCCTGCGCATCAGTTGCATTCCCAGTGTCCGCAGTGCGCCGGGCAGGATCTGGGACAGGGCATACCCCTCGCGGACCAGGCTGTGACGGGCCACATCCCGGATGAGGTCCAGATAGCCGGGATCCAGCAAGGGCGATTGCTCCATGGGCCAGAGGATGGGCTTGATTTCGCCCCGCTGTCCGGATTCCGGCTCGGAAGAGCCCTCGAGGACGACACCGCAGCGAAGGGATTTGGCCAGGGGCACGGCCACCCTGAGCCCGGGTTTCCACAAAGAGGCCGGAAAATACTCCGGAGCGGCGTAGGTCAGGCTGAGATAGGGCGGGCTGAGGAGGGCGACATTGCAGGAGGTGCTCATGGAGTGTGCCGGGAACTTAGCCGGAGATGGAAAAATTCATGCATGTTTTTTCATGAAAATCTGGATAACTTTCTGAATTGTAAGTCGAAAATTGGAAGCGCGAGGCGAAGGCGGGTGGAGCGCTTCGCTGGGTTTTATAATACATCATGGCCTTGTTCGTACCGCTTGAGGTGAAATTGGGTCCACTCCAGACAGAATACACACCATTTGAAGCCTGCCTCAAAGGAAGTGTTCCGGGAATGTCGATGAGGTGTTGCGTATCCCATCATCTGAAACCCGGGATGAAACCTGCGCTTCAGCGTCCACCCGCCTTCGCCTCGCTTTGCATGCTTCGTTGTGCACGGGTCGGCCCGGTAATGAGGGTTTGTATGAAAATGTGTACAAGGTGTTGAATTGTTGAGGAATTGTCCGCGAGGCG
>CAYNCR010000221.1:3520-5030 GCA_964395575.1 uncultured Desulfohalobiaceae bacterium | reverse complement strand
CAGGCCAACCTCTGGGCGGCCATGAACATCAAGCCCGAGGAACACATGTCCGAGCTGATGCCCACCGAGCCCTATCTCCTGGGCTCCCACTCCGGCTGCTGCGGCATCTGGGTCTCCGGACCGGACGAGGACTGGGTACCTGAGGACTACAAGGTCAGGGCCGACAACGACAAGGTCTACAACCGCATGACCACCGTCAACGGCCTGTTCACCGCTGCAGACGGCGTCGGCGCCTCCGGGCACAAGTTCTCCTCCGGATCCCACGCCGAGGGCCGCATCGTGGGCAAGCAGCTCATCCGCTGGTGCGTGGACCACAAGGACTATAAGCCCCAGCTGAAGATCAGCGCGGACGAAGCCAAGCAGATGGTCTACCAGCCCTGGTATACCTGGCAGGAGGCCAAGGAGGAGTCCACTGATCCCACGGTGAACCCCTACTGCATCACGCCCAAGAACTTCATGGACCGCCTGATGAAGCATACCGACGAGTACGGCGGCGGCTGCTCCACCATGTACATGACCTCCGAAGCCATGCTCAACGAGGGCTTCAAGCTCCTGGACATGCTCGAGGAGGACGCCAAGAAGCTCGCCGCCCGCGATCTGCACGAGCTTCAGCGCGCCTGGGAGCAGTATCACAGGCTGTGGACCGTTCGCCTGCACATGCAGCACATTGAGTTCAGGAAGGAAAGCCGCTATCCCGGCTTCTACTACCGCACGGACTACATGGGCATTGACGACTCCACGTGGCTCTGCTTCGTGAACTCCAAATACGATCCGGAACAGAATCAGGTGACCCTCTTCAAGAGGCCCTATATCAAGATCATTCCGGACCCCTACGCCCCGTAAGCCGAACCCTGGCCGCAGGCCGCGAAAGCGGCCTGCGGCTATTTTTTTTCAAAAACAGGTCATCCTGGACAAAGACCCATCCACAGCTATCCCTGGTCGGCATCATTGATAGTGTATTGAAGCCTTCTCCTTGCATCGCCTCTGTGTCAGTTGGATCACACCTTCTTCTTGACGAATCGCTCTGGCTTATCGCAATCTCGATACATGAGACTGGCTTGATAAATAAGACAGGGATCCAATTCTCGGCCAACAGAAGTGAATCTGCTGGATTTCTTTGTACATGATGAGCTGTTTTTGAGAGCCTGGACAGCGTCCCGACACGCCGTGAATGCGTGAACCTTGCAGTTCACAGGGATACGCGGCCAAAGACACGAGATAGAGGGAGGATTTCGATGGCACAAAGCATACTCGTGATCGGGGGAGGCTTCAGCGGGATTACCGCCGCGCTGGAGGCAGCCGAACTCGGTGAGGAAGTCTACCTTGTTGAAAAAAGTCCTTATTTGGGCGGCAGGGTCATGCAGCTGAACAAGTATTTTCCCAAGCTCTGCCCGCCCTCCTGCGGCTTGGAGATTCAGTATCAACGGATCAAGAATGCCAGGAATCTCCAGACCTTTACCATGTCCGAAGTCATCTCCGTAAGCGGCGAAGCGGGCAATTACGAGGTCAC
>CAYNCR010000221.1:0-3510 GCA_964395575.1 uncultured Desulfohalobiaceae bacterium | reverse complement strand
CACTGTGAAACTCAAGCCGAGGCACACCCCGGCATCGAGCGTCGATCTCAGCGGCCTGGCCGAAAGCCTGAGTCAGGATGTGGACAACGAATTCGAATTCAGTCTGGTTAAGCGGGGGCCGCTCTACATGAGCGCACCCTTCGCCTATCCCCAGCGTTACGTCCTGGACAAGGAGCACTTGAGCGAAGATGATCGCGCCAAGCTGTCCAAGTCCAAGCTCATCGATCTGGAGCAGGAGGAGAAAACCATGACCCTCCAGGTCGGAAGCATTATTCTGGCCACCGGATGGCAACCCTACGACATGACCAACCTCACTAACCTTGGATCCGGAGAAATCGCCAACTGCATCTCCAACATGCAGATGGAGCGGTTGTCCGCTCCATCCGGTCCCACGGAAGGGGCGATTAAGCGCCCCTCGGACAACACGGCCCCCAAGAAGGTGGCTTTTGTCCAGTGCGCCGGATCGCGGGACGAAAACCATCTGAGCTACTGCTCCTACATCTGCTGCATGGCCTCCCTGAAGCAGGCCCGATATGTTCGGGAACAATATCCCGACAGCGAGGTGGATATCTACTACATCGA
Organism: uncultured Desulfohalobiaceae bacterium; assembly: GCA_964395575.1. Classification (GTDB taxonomy): domain Bacteria; phylum Desulfobacterota; class Desulfovibrionia; order Desulfovibrionales; family Desulfothermaceae; genus JAIPDU01. The sequence goes on along the minus strand of CAYNCR010000221.1, from coordinate 2,928 downwards.
TCTGCGGACACCGGGCCGATATGAGAACTTCGCCAGGCAAACCCTCGAGGACGAGAATATCCGGGCCATCAAGGGCAAGGTCGCGGAGGTAGAAGAGGACGTGGCGACCGGTGGGGTCTGGATTACCGCCGAAGACGCCATTGCCGGATACAAATTGCGCAACTTCTACGACATGGTGGTTCTGGCTACAGGCATGCAGCCCACTTTGAGCAAGGAAACGCTCCCTCTGAATCTTTCCGTGGATGAGGAGGGCTTTGTGAGCGAAAGCGATACGTCCGGAATCATACCCGCAGGTTGCGCCGCTGAGCCTCTTGATGTCATGAAATCGGCCCAGTCCGGAACCGCTGCGGCAATGAAAGCCATCGAAACGGTGAGAGGGAGGTAAAAATGGCCGAGAAGATCGGTGTCTATTTCGATAAGTCCAGTCTCGAGCCCTATCTGGATCTCGAGTCCATTTCGGAAAAGACCGGGAAGAAGTGGTCCGACTCCTGCTCTGTGGTCCGCATCGTGGACCAACTGGCTAGCGAAGAAGGACGCAGCACGGTACAACAGGATATCGACGCCGGTGAAGTCGGCGGTGTTTCCATTTGCGGCACGTCTCCCAGAAAGGACCAGGAGTTCTTCAATTTCGGCCCCAATGTCTCCGTGGACCGGGTCAATCTCCGGGAGCTCTGCATCTGGGCCTACAAGCACCCCGACGGCAGTGTACCCGGAGACAAGGAGCAGCCCGAGTATCTGCAGCAGATGGCTCAGGACTATGTGAACATGTCCGTGAACAAGCTGCAGCGAAGCGAGGTCCCCGAGCAGGAACCCATGGAGACGGTCAAGTCCGTCCTCGTTCTCGGAGGCGGCTGGGCCGGAATCAATACCGCGCTCTCCACCGCCAGGGCCGGTTTCAACGTGGTTCTGGTGGAAAAGCAAAAACAGCTCGGCGGCCACGCCGCGCAGATGTACAAAACTTTCCCCCTGAAGCCGCCCTACACGCAAGCTCAGGACATAGATCTTCAGGAGCGGATCGACGCAGTGAACAGCCACAACAAGATCACGGTCTACACCGGTTCCACTCTGGAATCCTTGGAGGGACAGCCCGGCGACTTTACCGCCACTATCCAGAGCGGCTCCGATCAGCAGCAGGAGTCGGTGGGCTCCATTGTGGTCGCTACAGGCTGGGAGGAGCAGAACACCTCCTACCTGGAGCCCATGGGCTACGGCAAGTACAAGAATGTGATCACTACCTGGCAATTGGAACAGATGGCCCAGAAGGGCGAGATCGTCCGACCCAGCGACGGGGCCAAGCCGCAGAGCGTTGCCTTTGTTCTAGGCTTCAGTCAGGTTATGGACGACTTTGCCCGTCAGGAAGAGGAAGAGAAGGCCCGTCTGGAGCAAGAGCGCCAACAGCAGCAGGAAGAGGACGAGGAAGAGGGTATCGAGGAGCCCTTCCAGAAGACTGAATCCCACCGGCATCTGCCCTATACCACAGAGCTCACTACCATGACCGCGCTCAAGCAGGCCCGCTACATCCGGGAGAGCAACCACAGCGCGGTGAGCTATATAATCTATGAGCACATGACCGCAACTGGCCTTAATGAGCACTACTACAAGGCTGCCCAGGACGATCCGGGGATCATGCTCACCAAGGGCGTAGTTTCCTCGGTGGATCAGGGCTCTCAGGACAACGTTGTCCTGGGCGTTGATGAAAATCTGCTTGGAGAGCCTCTGGAAATCGAGGCGGATCTGCTTGTGCTTCCCACGGGGCTCGTGCCCACTACCGCCCTGGATCCCGTGGTCCAACTGGCCTACAGGCAGGGCAGGGCCTTCCCCGAGCTGGAGCTCTTCGACGGTTTCGCCGACTCCAACTATATCTGCTTCCCTTACGAAACCCGTCGCACGGGCGTCTATTCAGCCGGTTGCGTGCACCAGCCCATGAGCCTGGCCAAGAGTGAGCGCGACGCACAGGGCGCGGCCCTCAAGGCCATTCAGTGCATTGAATCCGTCAACCAGGGAGTTTCGGTCCATCCTCGCTCCGGGGATCTGACCTATCCCAAATTCAATTTCGTCCGCTGCACGCAATGCCGGCGATGCACCATCGAGTGCCCCTTCGGCGCGCTCGAGGAGGACGCGGACGGCACGCCCAAGCCCAACATCGCCAGATGTCGGCGCTGCGGAACCTGCATGGGCTGCTGCCCCGAACGCGTGATCTACTTCGACAACTACAGTGTGGGCCAGATCGGGGCCATGATCAGCTCCATAGACGTTCCCGAGGAAATGGAGGAAGGTGGTCCGCGCATCCTGATCCTGGCCTGCGAGAACGACGCCTATCCCGCCCTGGACATGGCGGCGCAACAGGGCAAGAAATGGAGCCCCTATGTTCGGATCATCCCTGTCCGCTGCCTCGGCTCGGTGAACACCATCTGGATCGCCGACGCCATGAGCAAGGGCAACGACGGCTGTCTCCTCCTTGGCTGCAAGTACGGCGACGACTACCAGTGCCACTTCATGAAGGGCTCTGAGCTCTGCCAGAGCCGTATGCAGAACATCGGAGAGACCCTGGACAAGCTGGGCATCGAGACCGAGCGGGTCCGGCAGGAAGAGGCGGCTATCGACGACTACCAGCGCATCCCGCAGATCATCGATAACTTCGTTGACGAAATATTCAATCTGGGACCGAATCCATTCAAGGGTTTCTAGGAGGAGCTATATGACGACTGCAAATCGAATCAAGCCCGATCTGGGATTTATCCAGGATCTCCAGAATGTCGGCGGGCTGGATCTGACCAAGTGCTACCAGTGTGCTACGTGTAGCGTGGTATGTCCCATCTCCCCCATGGACAAGCCCTTCCCCCGCAAGGAAATGATCTGGGCCCAGTGGGGGTTGAAGGACAAGCTGATCCAGGACGTGGATATGTGGCTCTGCCACAAATGTGGCCA
>CAYNCR010000220.1:0-5097 GCA_964395575.1 uncultured Desulfohalobiaceae bacterium | reverse complement strand
GCCTCGCAGATAATTCCCTGACAAATCAGCTAGTTAAACACATTTTCATACAAAAAAAACAGGAAAACTGCCGCATATTGGGAAACACGAAAATGGATTACCGCTTAGAAAGCGATAGCCTGGGCGAGCGCCAGGTTCCCGCCGAGGCCTACTATGGAGTGCAGACGGTGCGGGCCATGGAGAACTTCCAGGTCACCGGCATCCCCATATCGCACTCCAATCGCCTCATTCAGGCTCTTGCCTGCATCAAGAAAGCCGCGGCCGTGAGCAACCTCGAGCTCGGGCTGCTGGACCAGGAAAAGAGCCGGGCCATTGTGGAGGCCTGTCGCGAGGTGCGCCAGGGGCTTTTGGACGACCAGTTTCCCGTGGACGTTATCCAGGGGGGAGCCGGGACCTCGGTGAACATGAACGCCAACGAGGTCATCTGCAACCGGGCCCTGGAGCTCATGGGCCGGGAAAAAGGCGATTACGACGCGCTGCACCCGAACAATCACGTCAATCTCTCCCAATCCACCAACGACGTCTATCCCACAGCGCTGCGCATAGCCTGCATCTGGTACTCCCGGGAGCTTATTCCGGAGCTGCGGGAGCTCAAGGACGGTTTCCACCGCAAGGGGGAGGAATTTTGCCATGTGATCAAGATGGGCCGAACCCAGCTGCAGGATGCCGTGCCCATGACCCTGGGGCAGGAGTTCGACGCCTTCGGGGTGACCATGGCCGAGGATATCCAGAGGCTGGAGGAGGCCATGGCCCTTCTGCACGAGATCAACATGGGGGCTACGGCCATCGGCACCGGAATCAACACGGTGCCGGGATATTCCGAGCTCGTCTCCTGCCGCCTGGCAGATATCACCGAGCTCAAGCTGATTCGCTCTAGAAATCTTGTTGAGGCAACGAGCGATACAGGGGTCTTTGTTCAGCTCTCGGGGATTCTCAAGCGGATCGGTGTGAAGCTGTCCAAGATATGCAACGACCTGCGCCTGCTTTCCTCCGGGCCCTATACAGGCCTGCGGGAGATCAACCTGCCCCAGGTCCAGCCGGGCTCGTCCATTATGCCCGGCAAGGTCAATCCGGTTATCCCGGAAATGGTCAACCAGGCCTGCTATCAGGTGATCGGCAACGACCTGACCGTGAGCATGGCCTCGGAATCCGGCCAGCTGCAGCTGAACGTGTTCGAGCCCATAATGGCCTTCAATCTGTTTCAGTCCATGCAGGTGCTCAAGAATTCTTGCTCCATTCTGCACAAGAGATGCATACGGGATATTACGGCCAATCAGGACACCTGCGTGGAGATGGTCAGGGATTCCTGCGGCCTGGCCACCGCCCTTGTTCCCAGGCTGGGATACGACAGGGCGGCCGAGCTGGCTCACGAGGCCCAGGAAACGGGGAAGAGCATCTATGAGCTGGTCCTAGAGCAGGGGCTCCTGGGGAAGGAGGAACTGGATGAATTCTTGAACCCGGCCAATATGACCTGTCCCCGCGACTTCAGGAGGGATGGGGAGTAACTCGGTAAGCCCAGATCGTAGGCGGTGATGAAAGAGGGAAATATCCGGATCGATCGCATAGCCCGGGCCAGCAGCATCCTGCCGCTGCTGATCTTTCTGGGTGCTGCTTTTCTGGTGCCGCAGACGGCAGCGGACCACGCCTATCGGGTGGCCTATCCCTGGATTTCCCTGCTGGGGGTGAACCTGTCCTTCGTGCTGGACGGGCTGAGCGTGCTCTTCACGCTCATCATCAGCGGGGTGGGCTTCTTCGTCACCCTGTACGCGGTGGACTATCTGCACGGCCATCGCCACACAGGCAGGTTCTTCCTCTTCCTGCACCTGTTCATGCTCTCCATGCTGGGTCTGGTCACGGCGGACAACGTCCTGGCCCTGTTCGTGTTCTGGGAGCTGACCACCATCTTTTCCTACCTCCTCATCGGGTTCGAGCACGAATCCGCCGAGTCCCGCAAAAGCGCCCGCCAGGCCCTGCTGGTGACCGGCGCCGGGGGTCTGGCGCTGCTGGTGGGCTTCCTCCTGCTGGAAATCGTTACCGGAACCTACGAGATCTCGCAGATGGTGCCCATTGCGGAATCCCTGCAGGATCATCCCTATTACGGGGCCATCCTGGCCACGGTCCTGTTGGGGGCCTTTACCAAGTCCGCGCAGTTCCCCTTCCATTTCTGGCTCCCCAACGCCATGGCGGCGCCCACGCCTGTCAGCGCATTCCTGCACTCCGCAACCATGGTCAAGGGCGGCATCTATCTGCTGGCTCGGTTTCACCCCGTTCTGTCCGGCTCGCCCGCATGGACCGCGACTCTGGTCCTCGTGGGCGCCGCAACCGCAGTGATCGGGGCGTTTACCGCCCTGGGCCAGTCGGACTTGAAGCGGATCCTGGCCTACACCACGATTTCCGCCCTGGGCATCATGACCATGTTCCTGGGCGGCCAGCTCGGCCCCTCCCTGATGGCGGCCATGACCTTCCTGCTGGTGCACGCCATCTACAAGTCCGCGTTGTTCCTGGTGGCCGGTGTAATTGATCATCAGACCGGTACCCGTCAGCTGGAAAAACTGGGCGGCCTGGCCCGGTCCATGCCCGTTACGGCCCTGGGGGCCTTCGCGGCCTGTTTCTCCATGGCCGGATTCCCGCTCTTCTTCGGATTTGTCGGCAAGGAGATCATGTACAAAGGGGCCCTGGCCGAAGCCATGCTGCCGGAGCTGACCGTTGCCTCGGCCGTCCTGGCCAACGGCCTGATGACCGGTGTGGCGGGCATGCTTTTGATTGGTCCCTTCCTGAGGGGGGAGGTCAGGCATTATGAGCCGGGAGGCGAAGCCTGTGCATCCATGTGCAGCGGCCCCCTCGTGCTGGGGGGGATCGGTATCTTTTTCGGCATTGTGCCGGAATTCGTGGGCCAATACTTGGTGAGCCCAGCGGTTCTGGCCTTTCATGCCCATATGGAGCACGTGAAGCTGGAGCTCTTCCACGGGATCAATGCACCCCTTCTGCTCAGCGCCCTCACCCTGGCCCTGGGCGCGTCCCTGTATTTGAGCCGCAGGTGGGTCAATCGCTGGGTGTGTCGGGCATACGACGCCATCGGCCTGGACGCCTCCCGCATCTACGACGCGGCGATCGAGGCGGTGGCGGCCACGGGCCGTCTGCAGAACCGTCTGTTGCAGAACGGGTCTCTGCACCGCTATTTCTTCATTGTGGTCGCGACGTTCATCCTTTTGACCGGATATAGCTACCTGCGCGGCCTGCAGGCCCTGCCAGACATGGGTATGCCCGGGCTGGCCCTCAGGCAGTGGCTGCTCCTTGCGGCGATCCTGGCGGCGGTGGGCACTGTGGTGTTCACCCGTTCCGTGCTCCTGGCCATTTGTGCTCTGGGCGTGGTCGGGGCCGGAATCGCGGTGATCTTTCTGGCCCGCGGCGCTCCGGATCTGGCCCTGACCCAGCTGCTGGTGGAGACGCTCACCGTGATCATCGTCTCCATCATCCTGCTGCGCCTGCCCGGTCTGGGCGCCAGAAAACACAAATCCGGAGCGAGGATGTGCTTTGACGCGGCACTGGCCGTGAGCGCCGGAGTGCTCATGACCACCCTGACCCTGGCCATGCTTTCCGGTCCGCTGGATCGCTCCATCACCGCATTTTTTGAGAACACGAGCTATGTTGAGGCCCACGGCCGCAATATCGTGAACGTGATCCTGGTGGATTTCCGCAGCATGGACACCCTCGGCGAGATCATCGTGGTGGCCACGGCGGGGATCGCCGGCTATGCCCTGATCCACAAGCGCCGGAGGCGAGCATGATTCAGTCCCTGATTCTGCGCACGGCAACACGGGTGCTGGTGAGCATGATCCTCGTGTTTTCCGTGTACCTCCTGCTCAGGGGGCACAATGCAACTGGCGGGGGTTTTGCCGGAGCGCTGGTGGCGGGAACCGGATTCGCCCTCTATATCATGGCGGAAGGCAGCGCTCCTGTGCGGCGAGCCATTTGCATCAATCCGCGGGGGCTCATTGTTGTGGGGATGGCGCTGGCCCTGTTTTCCGGCCTGATCGGCCTTTTGGCTGGAGATCCCTTCTTGACCGGCCAGTGGTGGACCTTCGCGGAGATGGGCGGCAAGGAGGTGGCCCTGGGCACGCCCCTTTTGTTCGACATCGGTGTGTACACTCTGGTGCTAGGGACGATTCTTACCCTGATCCTGGCTTTGGAAGAGAATTGATATGGAAATGGCGCTGGCATTTCTGTGCGGCATCATTGCCGCGGCAAGCATCTATCTCATGCTCTCGGGCAATCTGATTCGCTTCATCTTCGGCCTGGTGCTGGCCACCAACGGGGTCAACCTCCTGATCTTCGTCTCCGGCAGGCTCTCGCATTCCGAGCCGCCCCAGATCGCCGAGAAGGCCGTCGTGCCGGCGGAGGCCGTGGCAAACGCGCTGCCCCAGGCCCTGATCCTGACCGCGATCGTGATCGGGTTCGCGTTGATGACCTTTGTGTTTATCCTGTTCTATCGGACCTATCAGGCCCTGGGAACGGTGAATACTGAGCTCATGCGGGTTGCTGAGCCGAAGGAGGGCCCCGTCTTCGGGGAGAATCAGGGCATGGCTCCTGCCGAGCCTGAGCAGAGGGAGGGAAGGCAATGAACGCGCTCCTGGTGCTTCCGGTTATCCTGCCCTTTGCCGTGGCCGCGGTCACTCTCTGGCTGGGCGAGGATCAGGGCAGGCAGCACTGGGTCAGCATCCTGGGCGCGTTTCTGCATCTGGCGGTCTGTGCGATGCTGTTCAACTGGGTGGCCCAGAGCGGGATGCACGCCATGCAGGTGGGCGACTGGCCAGCACCCTTCGGCATTACCCTGGCCGCGGACCATCTGAGCGTGGTCATGGTCCTGGTCACGGCGATTCTGGGTTTTGCGGTCACTCTCTATTCCCGGACGGAAATCGACTCCGATCTTCTGACCGCCGGATACCACCCCCTGCTGCACATCCTGTTGGGCGGAGTGTGCGGCGCCTTTCTCACTGGCGATCTGTTCAACCTCTACGTCTGGTTCGAGGTCATGCTCATGGCCTCCTTCGGGCTGCTCGTGCTGGGCCGGAAGGAAGAGCAGTTCGACGGCGGGGT
>CAYNCR010000219.1:0-5184 GCA_964395575.1 uncultured Desulfohalobiaceae bacterium | reverse complement strand
GCAGACGACCCGCCTTGATCCGGTAGTAACCAGCGGGACGAATGAGCTCCGCCAGTTTTTCGCTGTCCGTTTCAAAAAGTTTCACGGGGTCCAGCAGATCGTGCCGGGTCAGATTGGCGATCGCCTTCTCCACATTCCCCCAGTTCGTGTTCTGGGTCAGGATGGCGCCCAAGCAGACCTCGAAAGGCGTTTCCGCGGGCCACCAGTGACTCGGCCCCAGGCGCTGCAGCATGGCGTCGTGGATATTGAGAAGATCGGCAAGTGCGGGCATAGGGCGAAGTCGAGCTCCGGGAAGAAACGGTTTTGGGGCTCACCATGTTCGGGGAACAGGGCGGAAGGATCCACCGCATTCACGGGGTCCTCTCCGAGGTCTCCGATTTTCAGTCCTTGCGCCAGACAAGGGCGGACCACTCCTTGTGACGCAGAACACGCGGCCCGTGAAGACCAGCTCCGGAAAAGGCGCTCCCCACTTCCTTCTCCTGACTGTGGAGCAGGCCGGAAAGAACGAGACGGCCTCCGGGCGCGAGCCTCTCGGCCAGATCTATTGCCATTTCCCGCAAGGGATCGGCCAGAATATTGGCCAGGATCAGATCGAACGCGGCTCCCTCGGGGAGGCAGCCCAGATCACCCACAGCTAGCGGAAATCGTTTCTCCGCTCGGTTCAAGCGCCTGTTCGTTCCGGCATTGTGAAGGGCGTTGCGATCGTTGTCCACCCCCAGGGTCCAGGCGCCTGCAGCTACGCAGGCTATTCCGAGAATGCCCGAGCCCGTTCCCAAATCGAGGCAGCGGGTGTTCCGCGTGATCCAGCCCTCGGCTCGAAGCTCGGCGATCGCTTCCAGACAGAGATGGGTCGTGGGATGGTGCCCGGTACCGAAGGCCATTTCCGGATAGATATATATGGGGATCAGGTGCTCTTCACCCTCCGAGGGCTCCCGCCAGGAGGGCAGGATCAGGAATGTCCCGGCTACCGGGACCGGCTGGAAAAAGTCGCGCCATATATGGTGCCACTGTCTGCTCCTTTCCCTGCGGACCGTGGTCCTCACCTCCGGACAGGCCTGCTCCAGGCGATCCGCGAGGGAAACGGCCTGCTCGCGGTCGGAGCAATAGACGGACACCTCCCCGCTGTCACTCTCGCTCTCCTCCCAGCCCCAGCTTACGTTCTCCCAGAGGAAGCAGTCCACTGCTTCCCGCTGCGACTGGGGCACAAGGCATTGGATCCGATAAACCCACTCGGACATGGGCGGTTGTCTCCGCGTTCGAAACAAAATGGGTAACTATTCACCACTCCACTAGTCATTGTGTAAGCCGACACGGGGTATTTTGAATCATTTCAGCGGAGTCTCTGCCAGATTTTCTTCGTCCGGCACTCACTTTTCCAGAAGCACAGGGAATTTGGGCAATCGTAAAGAAAGTGAGTGCCGGACGTTAGAAAATCCAGAGTCGGAGCTGCATGAGTCAAAATGCCCCGTGTCGGCTTACTGTTCGGCAAAGTGCTGAATAGTTACCAAAATGGCACAGCAAGCCGCACAGCAATGAGGTCGAAACAGGTTGCCCCCATGCCCCTTCGGACTCCACGAAGGGGCTGGAACGGAGCTCTTGGCTGCGGACTGGACAGGGGCCGAATTCCCGGACCTGGCGGGGAGGGGACAATCGGGCTCCGGACAAAGCGGGGGCAACGCATCGGCAGATGCCGTTCAGCTGAAAACCGCCGGATGGGACTGGAGCCGGGATCGGCCCCCGAGAGGATAAGAGCCGGGACGATCCACCTGCGACACCCGTCCCCTCCAACCAGGGGGGTTACCCGCCTTCAGTAGCTTCGAGGGCCAGCTCCAGGGTTTGGATGAAGCCCTGGATATCCTTGTCGGTAATGGTGAAGGGAGGCAACAGGCGCAGGGTCGTACCCTGGACCAGATTGCAGACGTAGCCGCGCCGCAGGAGCTCCTGCCACACCTCCTTGCCGGACCGGGTCAGCTCGATGCCGAGCATCAGGCCCATGCCCCGGATGTCGGATATTCGCTGCGGCCAGCGCTCCCGCACCTGCTCCAGAAGGCGGAAAAAGAAATCCTGCTTTTCCCGATTGCGGCGGGGCAGATCATCGCGCTGCAGGATCTCCAGCACCTTGCTCCCCACTTTGCTGACCAGGGGATTGCCGCCGAATGTGGCCGCATGGCTCCCGGGATCGAAGCCCTCCCCCGCACGCCGTGTTGCCAGCATGGCCCCAACGGGAAGACCGTTGCCCAGCCCCTTGGCCACCGTGATCACGTCCGGAGACAGCCCGTGATGCTGATGGGCCCACATGGAGCCGGTGCGGCCCAGCCCGGTCTGCACCTCGTCGATCATGAACAGGATGCCCTTTTCCCGGCAAAGCTCCTGCACGCCCAACAAATACTCCCCGGAGAGGGGGCGGACGCCCCCTTCCCCCTGGACCACCTCGAGCATGACCGCGGCGGTCCGCTCCGAAACCGCATCCCTGAGAGCGTTCAGGTCCTCGGGAGGAACCTGGCGGAAGCCCTCGGGCAGGGGATCGAAGCCTTCCTTGACCTTGTCCTGGCCCGTCGCGGTCAGGGTGGCCAGTGTCCGTCCGTGGAAGGAATCGCTGAGGGTGATGATCTCGTGGGCCCCGTTGCCCACGACGTTGCGCATGTAGCGCCTGGCCAGCTTGAAGGCGCTCTCGTTGGCCTCGGCTCCGGAATTGCAGAAGAACACCTGCTCCAGGGAGCAGGTGGCGGTGAGCGCCCGGGCCAGCTCCACCTGTTCCCACTGATAGAAGAGATTGCTCACATGGATCAGCTTTTCGGCCTGGTCCTTGAGCGCCCCCACCACTTCCGGATGGCTGTGGCCGAGATTGCACACCGAGATACCGCTCAGAAAATCGGCGTACTCCGCGCCCTGCTCGTCAAAGAGCCTCGTGTCGCGGGCACTTGTGACCATCAGGGGATAGCGGGCGTATGTCTGCAGAATCAATTCCCCGTCCTGTTCCTGCGCCTGTCGAAAAGTATCCGTCATAGATGTCGAATCCGTTGGACCCATTTGCAGAAAATAAGCGTTTTCGCCGAATATTTCCCATCGCCTAGACCTGGGGCCTGGGCAGCAGACCGGCGGCTTCCGCGATCTCCGGGACCTTATGCTCCCATTCGATGGCCATGAGGTGGATCCCGGCCACGCTCTTCATCTCCTTGAACTCCTGCATCTGCTCCACGGCGATCCTGATCCCCTCGTCCTTCTGATTCTTCTTGGGCACGCCCCGCAGACGCTCGATGACCTCGTCCGGCACGTCCATGCCCGGGACCTTGCTCTGCATGAACTTGGCCATACCCACGCTTTTCATGGGCGTAATCCCGGCCATGATGTATGTCCTCTCCGTTAGGCCCATATCCTCGGCCTGCTTGAGCCATTCCCGCATACGCTGCATATTGAAGACGCACTGGGTCTGGATGAAGTCGACTCCGGCATCGATCTTCTTGGCCAGTCTGTAGACCCGCCATTCATGGGGCTCGGCAAATGGGTTGGCCGCGGCGCCGATAAACATGGACGGCGGATTGTCGATATCCGCTCCCCCCTGGAACTTGCCGTCGTCGCGCATGGTCTTGACCGTGGAGACCAGTTGGAGGGAGTCGATATCAAAGACCCCCTTGGCGTGGGGATGATCGCCGAACTGTTGATGATCCCCGGAGAGGCAGAGCATGTTCCCGATGCCCATGGCCGAGGCTCCCAGGACGTCCGCCTGCATGGCCAGCCGGTTCCGGTCTCGGCAGACCATCTGGTACACTGGCTCCAACCCCTGCTGAAGCAGGATCATGGAGGTCGCCCAGCTGGACATGCGCACCATGCCGGTCTGATTGTCGGTGATATTGACCGCGTCCACCATGTTCTTGAGATGGGACGCTTTCTCCTGCACCGCCTCCACGCTCGTGCCTCGAGGCGGACCCAGCTCGCCGGTCAGGGCAAAATGACCGGACCGGAGGACCTTCTCCAGATTCGTTCCGCTGTTCATAGGCGTCTTCTCTTGTCGTTTGCTGGTGGAATCACAGGCTCATGAGACACATCGCCGGCACAAAAAACAGAGCCATATCCCGCTTCTTCGGCTCGAGCAAAACCCTGGCCCGGCTGCTCTTGACCAGTCCCAGATTCTCGAAGCCCATGGGATCAAAGCTCACCACGCTGGAATCTCCGGTCCTGGCAAGGCAGTCCATTGTCACCTGCTTGGACAGCTCGAGCATGTCCTGCAGATAACTTGCCTGTTTCGGCTGCTTTTTCAGACCCGGCATAAGTCTGTTTCGCTCCAGGGTGTTCAGCTTGGAGATGGAAAGACCGCCCTTGAAGACCATTTTCTTCAGGGAGAAGCTCATCCTGGACTGCCGCAGGGTGCGCAACAGGAGCTCGTCCGCCTCCCGCCACGTGGTCTGGATGATCCTCCGGAGCTGTTTGTTGGAATAGCTCACCTGCCTGTCCGCCCGCATTTCCACGGAAACGTGGCCCACTCTGCCTCGCCTTTTGTTCAGCTGGAGCATATTGGGCACATAGTAGTTGTGGGCCACCACATCCGCTGCAAGATGGCTCAGGTAACCCAGTGCGTAGGCCTGCAAATGCGGCTCCTCCACCTTGTCCAGGAGCCTGAGACCGGCATGCCAGCTGTGGCAATGGTTCGGGGTGAGCTCGCGCCCCTTGCCCACAAGCATGTCCGCGCTCAGGGTTCCGTAGAGGAAGGAGAAACCGTTTTCCTGCAGCAGTTGGGCGGTGCAGGCGGAAAGAAGATGCACATTGGCCAGGAAATAGTTACCCAGATAGAGATGCACCCCCGGGCCCCAGGCAAGTGCCTGATCCGGGAGCACAAGACCGCCCACAAGGGCGATGAAAAATAGAAACAGCTTACTCTTTGACATGACACTCCCCGCAGGCAAGCGGTCCTTTCCCCTTGTCGGTGTGGCAACCGATGCACTGCGTGTGATAGGCCTCTCTCAAGGGAACGGCGTTTTCCCCGCTTTCCTCCAGCCCGTGGCAGTCGGAGCACTCCTGGCCGACGGACATGCGGTTTTCCACCTTTTTCCCGTTCTCGTAAACATGGTGACACTCGCTGCAGTCATAGACGTCCGCCTGGACGTTGTGCTCGTCGTGCTTGAACACAGCCGGAGGCCGCTGCTGGTCCCGGAAGGCCTCCTCCTGGACAACCGTCATGTTCGCGCG
>CAYNCR010000218.1:0-5241 GCA_964395575.1 uncultured Desulfohalobiaceae bacterium | reverse complement strand
AGGTGTTGCGTATCCCATCATGGGAAACCCGGGATGAAACCCGGGCTTCAGCGTCTACCCGCCTTCGCCTCGCACCATTTTCGTGCTTGGTTGTGCCCGGGTCGGCCCGGGAATGATGGTTATATGAAGCATGAGTGGTGACTGGTTGTTCATCATTTTTGACCGGAAGGTCAAACCAAACGGGGGACCTGAACGGAGAAGGGGAACCTTCCCAACGAGTTGTTATGCGACGCAAATTTCTTCAGCAGGCCGCCAAAAAGCTCATTGCCGAGCACGGGAGCACCCTGGCCCGCAAGGCGGGAGACAAGGCCGCGCACCATCTCTCGGACAAGGCCAGACAGCGCGGCTATCTGAGCCAGAGCTACGACCTCCACGGTCTAACGCGGGAGCTCAAGGAGATGTACCGCGACGGCCGCTTGAGCCGGAGGGAATGGGATCAGGCCAAGGAAATGCTGAGGCAGCGGTTCAAGGACCGCTTCCGGAGGAAGGGATAACGCCGTGCGTAAATCAGTAGCCTGGGTCCTGCTCATACTGCTTCTGCTAGCCCTTGCCCACAGCACCTACTCCATGTTCATGGGTAGGCTGATGCAGGGCCTCATCATCCTTCCCCTGCTCATGGTGATCTACGTATGGACCGTGGGCCGGAGGAAATCCGAGGAAGTCCAGGACGAGACCCAATCCGAGGACTCCCCTCGGGACGAGGATACCTGAAACCCGTCCGAGCAGGACGCCCGCAACCTTCCCATTGCTGCGTTGCTGCAATGGGAACGCCCTGCCTGACACGATTTGTTTTTCAACAGGTTACTCTCCCTTGAGGAAGCGTTCCGGAGCCAATTGATAAGCCAGCTCCTCCCCGGATCCGCCCATGGCCCCGGCAATCATCTCGCCGCTCGACGCCCCCAGGGTCAGCCCCAGATTGGCGTGGCCCGCGGCGACCCAGAGGTTGCTCGTGCCCGGAATGCGTCCCACCGCGGGCAGGCCGTCCGGAGTGAGCGGTCTCTCCCCCTGCCAGACAAGGGGCCTGCCGCTATAGTCCAGGTCTGGCAGATAGGCCTTTGCCTGTCGCAGAACGCTTTGCACCCGGCTTCGCCGAATGCCCTCCTCACCGGCTGAGAGCTCCAGTCCGCCGGTTACCCGGAAGCCGTCCCTCCAGGGGGCGACACCGATCCGGGCCTCTTCCAGAAGAAGGCCCCGTTCAGGGGCCCCTTCGGCATACCCGAAGCTGACGCTCCATCCCCTTCCGGAACGGATGGGCAGCCAGCTTCCCATACTTTTCAAGATTCCTTGTGTCCCCGCCCCGGCAGCGAGGAGCACCTGTCCGGCCCGCAGGACACCCCGGGTTGTGCGCACCCGCTCCACGGTTCCGCTGGGGCCTGTATCCAGGGCGTAAACCCGGGTCCGGGCCAGCCTGGTCACCCCCTCTCGCTGAAGCGCATCCTGAAGCAGGCTCAAGAGCCCTTCCGGCTCGGCACGGCGATCGGCCTTCTGCAGCACCGCTCCCAGAACCGCGGGATCCAGGGCGGGCTCGGATTCCCTGGCCTCGCCGGCAGAGAGCACATGGGCATCCAGACCCACCCCCCGTCTGGTACGCGCCTCGTGCACCGCACGAATCCACTGCCTTCTGCCGTAATAGGGATAGAGCACACCTTCTCCGCCCAAAACGCCATTGTCTTCCCGATCCGCGAGCTCGGCCTCCATGAGCTCCATGCTCCGACGCCCCATATGCAGCAGTGTGTCTGAGCCTGCCTCAAAGCGATTCCTGCTGCAGCTCAGGGCGAAGCGCGCGAGCCAGCCCCAAAGGTCCGGATCCAGTCCCGCTCTGATGCTGAAAAGGCTTTTCCGGCTCCCCCAAAATCCCTTCAGCCCTTCGCGGATCCGGCCCGGCCCCGGAAGGGGCTTGCATCGGCTGGGCACGAGAAGCCCCGCATTGCCCACCGAGCAACACCCGAGCTCCTCAGAGTCGTCCAGAAGCAGGACGCGCGCCCCGCTCCGGGCCAGATACAGCGCGCTCCACATCCCGATCACCCCGCTGCCCACAAGGACCACGTCCCACTCCGCCCCAAAGATTTCCTCCTCCAAGGGGGCCTCTCCGGTGAATTCGGACTGTTCCGGAGATTGCTCTACGGATCGCTCCATTCTCGCCTCCGGGCTAAAAATCGCTGCATTGAACCCATATTCTTCATCGAGACGGACAGGCTAGCCGCCCCTGAAGGTGTTGACAAGTATCTAAGCCCGGCCGAGGGCTGGTCATGGTTCCGGGGTGTTCGGATTGAACAGGATCCCTGTTCCGTGTATTCTGCTCCCGAGCGCATCGACGCCATTGTTTTTGCATCTTCAACCCGCATCCGGAGACGAGAATGAAGCTGCTTCTCAGCGGGGACATCCATCTCGGTCGCACGTCCACCCGCCTGCCCGGAACGCTCAAGCAGGAGGCCGGCTCGACCGCATCAGCCTGGCACCGGCTCGTGGATCAGGCCCTGGCCCGAGAAGTGGACCTGGTCTGTCTGAGCGGCGACCTGGTCGACGCGGACAACCGCTTCTGGGAGGCCGTGGGCCCTGTGGAGCAAGGAATCCGCAGGCTTGCGGAAAAAGACATCGCTACCCTGGTCGTTGCCGGGAACCACGACCACGACGTGCTCCCCAGACTGGTGGACGCCGTAAGCTCCCCGTGGTTTCGCCTGCTGGGACGTGGCGGGGTTTGGCAGCGCTACATCCATTCCGGTGACCACGGACCGCTCCTTGCCGTGGACGGATGGTCCTTTCCCCAACAGGATGTCACTCGTGATCCTGTCTCCGCTTATCAACCCAGCGATCCCGAAGCACCGGTCCTCGTCCTGCTCCACGGAGAGCTGGACGCACCCGGAAGCCGCTATGCCCCGCTGGATCGCTTGACCATGCAGGCCCTTCCAGTGGACGGCTGGATCCTGGGTCACAACCACAATCCCCCGGGTGAGCGGCAGGACCGGGGAGCGGCCCCCATCCTCTACGTGGGCACGCCCCAGTCCCTGGACCCCAGCGAATTCGGCCTGCACGGGCCCTGGGTCGCCGAGATCGATGCCGAGGGTATTCGGAATCTGACGCAGATTCCCTGTTCCGACGTGCGCTATGAAACGCTCCGAGTGGACCTTTCCGGAGCCCACACTGAGGAGGCCTATGAATCCACGGTGCTCTCCGGTCTCGACGATTTCGCCGCGGAAGTTGCCACGGAGGCCGGACCGCTCCGCTATCTCAGCCTGCGGCTGGAGCTCTCCGGGCAGACGGAGCTCGCTTCGCGCCTTCCCAGTCTCACGGCCAACCTGACCGATACAGAGCGGCAAATGCAGCAGTTCCTGGTGGGATTGGACAAGACCGCGATCACCGCAACCGCTCCTGTCGATCTCCAGGAATACGCCCGCAGCGACACACCGCCGGGGGCGTTGGCCCGGATCCTGCTTGAGCTGGACCGAGAGGAGCCCTCCCAGGAAGTGCGCGACCTTATCTCCCGGGCGCAGCGAAAGCTGGAGGAATCCGGCGGCAGACGGGACTGCTCCCTGCTTTCCGAAGGTGTGGAAGCGGACGACGAGGCGGCCAGGCGCATCCTCCGCCTCGAGGCCGGCAATCTGTTGAACGAGCTGTTGAGGCAAACACCATGAGCCGTCCGGCCCTTACCTTTCAGCACATCGCAGTACACCGGGCCGCGGGAATCAGCCGAGGCGACGCCTATTCCCTGAACGGCTTCCGTGCCGGGATCAACCTCATTCACGGTCCCAACGGAGCCGGCAAGACCACCACAGCCCTGGCCCTGCAGGAGCTGCTCTGGCCCGGCCGGGCCCTCCCTGGTCGGCCCAGTGTGGAGGGAACATTCCTTCTGGAGGGCCAAAACTGGCGCGCGGAGATCGAGGCGGGCTCCCCGACCTGGCTCTGCGAGGGACGAAAGGCTCATCCGCCGGAGATCGGCCCCGCGGAGAACCGCTCCCGCTACTACCTGGCCCTGGACGATCTCCTGCGAGCAAAGGACGCAGATTTTGCCAAACAGGTGGCGGACGCCTCGCGGGGCGGATACGATCTGCGAGCGGCTGCACAGAACCTGGGATACCGCGAAACACCGCCCTCCAGGTCCAAGCAGCGCAAAAACCTGGAAGAGGCCCGCCGTGCTCTGCGCTCGGCCCATCAGAAACAGGCAGCCCTGGACCAGGAGGCCCACGAGCTGGAACGCCGACGCCAGGAAAAACAGCAGGCGGAAGCGGCCAAACAGGAGCTGGAACACCTGCGCCTGGTACGGGACTACATGGTCAGGGATGCGGAGCACCGCCGCATCGCCGCCCAGCTCGAGGCCTTTCCCGCGGGGATCGCCGAGCTGCGGGGAGACGAGATGGAGCGCGTCAAACAGCTGCACCAGGAACGCAGAGACAGACAGCAGCAGATCGCAGTCCAGCAAAAGCGGCTGGAGGACGCGAACAAGGACGCGGAGGCCTGCGCTCTTCCCTCGGATGGCCCCGATATGCAGGAACTGGACCGGCTGCACGGCCTCTGCGACGGCATCGAGGGCCAGGAGGCGGATATCCGGCAGCTGACCCGTGAACGGGACAAGGCCGCCAAGCATGAGGAAACACTCAGGAAGCGCCTGGGTGAATTGGCTGAGGAAGCACAGCTGAGCGCCCTGGACAGGCTTCAGATCGGCGATCTGACCGCCCTGGCCCGCAGCTTCGAAAAGGCCCGGTCCAGGGAGAGAATCCTCCAGGAACGACGCAACTGGCTCGAGGAGCCAAGCCCGAGTAACCGATCTCCGGAGACGATTCAGCAGGGCCTGGGACTGCTCGCCCGCTGGCTGTCCGCGCACCGCCTCGCCCAGGGGAATCGGCTCCGGCTTCCCTTTCTGGCTTCGGCCGCGATAATTCCCTTGATCCCCGTCCTGGTTCTGGCTCTTGTGCAGCACTGGGCCTGGCTGGGCCTGATCCCGCTCGCCCCGATCCTTGTCTGGCTGGGGGAAAAAAGGGCCGGACAGAGCGCGCAACAGGCCGAGCGACACAGACAGGAGTACGATGCGCTAGGCCTGCCCGCTCCGCAGAGCTGGACCGTGGACGACGTCATCGAAGCCATGGACTGGCTGCAACGGGAAAGCGCCGCTTTGCAGCTCCATCGGGAGCGCGCTGCCCGGCTCGACGCCCAGCGAACGGAAGAAGAGGACCACGCGCGACAGATGGAGGATCTTCAGGCGCGCAGACAGGAACTGGAGCGGACCCTGGGTCTGAGCCTTACGAT
>CAYNCR010000217.1:0-5274 GCA_964395575.1 uncultured Desulfohalobiaceae bacterium | reverse complement strand
GTCCTTTTGACTGAATGTATTTTTCTGCCTGTATTTGCAAAGATCAATGTCCTTTGCTACTAAGACACAGCATTTTCGTGAAGGAATACAGAGTAATGGCATTGTCGCTGATCAGCACGATTCAAAAGGAAAGCTCGCCTCTTGAAGGGAACTCATTTCAAGGCGGTCCATACTGAATCTTTGGATCAGTTCTTGATCAAAAGGGCTTCATGACTGAATACAAATATTCTTTGTGGCTCGTAAAAAGTGCAGCATATGCAAACAGCGACCTACCAGTACAATGCGAAGTGAATCCTGAACATATGGCACTCATAGGATAGTTTTTTCAAGTTGAGAAGGCTCGTTGTAGTCCATCACTCAACCCAATATGTTTCGAACAATTCTTTCATAAGGACATTTTGATGTTTTTCAACGATGTTGGACTCAAAGAGAAAGAAATATTTAACTATAACAGGAAGTATTATTTATTCTATATACGTCTTACCATCAACATAGTCATAACGTATATGATTTTGTTCAAGCCAGGCCAACTGGCATACCCATATTTAGCCTATTCCTTCGTAGCCATATTTTTACTGAGTAACATAGTACTCTATTATGTACCGCAAATATATTTTCATAAAAAGGAGATCTTATATGCATTGGGAAGCTTTGATACTATTGCAATAGCCTTAGGTATCCTTTTGTCCGGATATGGAGACACACAATTCCTCATGCTCTATTTTCTCATTATTAGCCTCGCTGCGATGAGCATGAACTTAAAATACTTGATAGCCAACACATTATTGTTATTAATTATCTATTATTGGTTTTTATATGCAACCAGCCAATTATTCGGTGAATTTTTTACTGGCAATTTATTAAAAGTTTCCTTCATTTTAAGTGTTGCAATGTTTTTAGGGTATATTGTGCAATGCTTTGCTATTGATCTTAACAGAAGCACAAATATAAGAGATTCAGCTTTAAATGACACATTAAACAATGTTGTTTTAACAAATTTCAATGGAGAATTGATTTATGCCAACAAATCTTTCTTAAACTTAATCAATACAAATGATAAATCAAAAATAATTGGCAAAAATATTAATGACTTTCTTCCTGAGCAAGAAAATCTTGATAGCTTTTTTGACTCACTCAAAAATCTTAAAAATTGGCATGGAGAATTACTTTTCAGTCTTAATAATGGAAGATTATTAGTCTTCAATACGTGCACAAGCCTTATAAAAGATGATTTAGAGAAAAGCTTCTGTTATATAATATCCTTTGTCAATATAACTCGTCGAAAAAAAGCTGAAATGCGTCTCAGAAAAATTAACAAAAACTTAAGCAATTTACTTTCACAAAAAACCAAGGAATTGGAACGACAAAGTCTGCGAGACAACCTCACAGGCCTTTTCAACAGGAACTTCTTTGAAAACGAAATGAGACGCTTAGCAACCGAACGATCCACTCCAATGGGAATCATCATTTGCGACCTGGATGGTTTGAAGTTTATAAACGACACACTGGGACATCAATCCGGTGACCAGATGCTCATCACTGTGGCGGACATCTTGCGACGAAACTTCCGCTCCAGTGACATCCTGGCCAGAATCGGAGGTGATGAATTCGCAGTGCTGCTCCCTGAAACCACCCAAGAAGTCGGGGAACAGATTCTTCAAAGACTGCGCCAAGCTGTGCAGGACTATAACAACAGCGATCCGAATCTCCCTCTTTCCCTGTCTCTAGGATACGCAGTGGACGAAGAGGGAACTATCGACATGCAAGCCCTTTTTCGCGAGGCGGACAACCTGATGTACCGTGAGAAGCTCCAGCGCGACGGAAGCGCACGCAATGCCATCGTACAGGCTCTGACTGTATCCATGCGGGCCAGAGACTTTGACACTGAGGGCCACTGTGAACGTCTTCAGGAGCTTGCCGCTTCCCTGGCACTCTCTCTGGATCTGTCACAGAACTTCGTGAACGACCTTTTTTTGTTCATGCGTTTCCATGACCTGGGCAAAGTGGGAATCCCGGACAAGATTCTGTTCAAGCAAGGCACATTGACGGAAGAGGAGTGGCGACAGATGCGCCAACACTGTGAGATAGGCCACAGGATTGCCTCCTCGGTGCCCGATTTGCAACACATAGCAGACTACATTCTCAAACACCACGAATGGTGGGACGGCCGGGGGTATCCCTTGGGCTTGTCCGGCCATGACATCCCTTTGGCCTGTCGCATCCTGGCTGTTGTCGACGCCTACGACGCCATGACCAGCAAGAGACCCTATGCAAGGGCCATGAGCAAGGAGGAGGCTATCGCCGAGCTCAAACGCTGTGCCGGCACGCAGTTCGATCCGGAAATGGTAGAGCGATTCGTCGAAATCGCAGAAGCGACAGATGGTGATTGCTGCTCAACTCAATACACCGCTCAATGATCAACACCATCCATCCCTCACCGTATCAGACACGAAGCTGGCATCGTCTTTTCCTTCAAAGCACCAGACACTGCCATGAAGATCGTTTTCCACGAACGCTACCTGGAAAGCTACGCTCCGGACCCGGCTGCAGCCCAAGGCAGGCTGGAACGCGCCAGGGATCGGCTACAGGCCGAGTATCGGCTTCTGGAACCCGACTCTGCCACCCCGGAAGACATACGGCTCGTACACACCCTTGAGCACATAGAGCGCATTGCGCGGGACAAACGCCTCTTCCACGCCGCCCTGCTGGCCGCCGGAGGAGCCATCCTCGCCTCCGAGACCGCCTTGCAGGGAGAGCCCGCCTTCGGCCTGATCCGGCCCCCGGGCCACCACGCAAGTCCGGATTTTAGCTGGGGCTTCTGCCGTTTCAACAACATGGCAATCGCCGTGGAGAAACTGATCCATGAAGGCGAGATCGGCTCTGCGTTCATCCTGGATTGCGACCTCCACTTCGGGGATGGCACCAACGCCTTCTTCCGGGGGAGGCAGGATGTAACCTACCAGCATCTGGGACCGGTGCAGGAGCTGTCCTCGGTCCTGCAGGACGTTGGCGAGTGCGACATCATCGGGCTTTCCGCCGGTTTCGACCGACATATTCGCGACTGGGGCGAAGAGCTCGACACGGAGGATTACCGCGAAATCGGAAGACAGGTTGGCACTCTCGGCAAAAGGCTGTGTCCCGGCAAGATCTTCGCCCTCCTGGAAGGCGGATACAACCCAGAGGTCCTCGAAGAAGGGATTTCCGCCCTTCTCGACGGCCTGGAGAAATCAGCACAGACTTCAGGCTGAGCCGTCACTCCTTTGGAGCGAGGCCTATCACATGACCCTGCGACAGATCCGATGCTCTATCGCAAGGAGTGAAGCCAGGAAAACATGTATTCCATCCACGGATAGAGTTGCAGGTTACCCATAAAGAAGGTATTGTTTGCCCCAAACTCGGACAAGCTCTCTAGCAGGGCGCCCCCCCAATCTTTCAATTGCTGCGTTGATTCAAGTTCAAACCCTCATGGAGGCTCACTACGCCCTGGTGAAACGAAAGAAGATTTCACCGGGTAAACGACGACCTTGCCCGGCACTCACTTTTTTTTATGTTTACTCGTAATATATTGAACTTCGGGGGAAAAGTGAGTGCCGGGTCGCGCCTTGGCGCTTAACTCTGTGAACGTGCTGCCTGATAAGGACTTTTTCAACAGGCTGTTAAACATTCATGCGCTAATTGCCTGGCAACGGATTTCAAACGGCTCAAACCACCTCGAAAAAGGCCCCTTTTCTTTTTTTACGATTGAAATCACCCCGCTGGGATGGCACAAGAAAAATGTCTCTTCGCGAGCTAATCTGTGTCATGAGCGGCAAGCACCGCGCTCCCGCCGTGTTGTGCGGCTTGTTTGCGGGCCCGTACAAAACCTCCGGCACCGGAAATCATGATATCTTCCTCCTTCCAGCACAGGGGCCGTTACGGAAAAATCCTTCTCCTCGCCCTGGCCTGTCTTTTCCTGGTGGGCATGGGCGGATACATGGTGCTGGAGGACATGGCGCCCCTGCAGGCCCTGTACCTGACCATCGGCACCCTGACCACGGTCGCTCCGTTCAATCTTTCCGAAGGCGGACGCCTCTTCGCAATCATCCTTATCCTCTTCGGCTTCGGCCTGGTTACCGCCACGGCCACCTATATGGGTCACATGATCCTTGAAGGCAGCGTCATTGAACAACACCGGAGGCGCAAATTGCACAAAACCCTTCAGAGCTTCAGCAATCACTACATCATCTGCGGTTACGGCCAGATGGGCCATATCATCGCCGAAGAGCTCTTTCACAAGGGGCTCTCCATCGTGGTGATCGACAAGGACGAGGAAGCCATCCAGCGCTGCAAGGAGTTGGGGATATTTCACCTGGAACGGGACGCCATGGAAGAGGACTACCTCCTCGAGGCGGGAATCGAAAGGGCCAAGGGCCTCATATCCGTGGTCAACCGCGACGCGGACAACGTCTTCATCGTCCTCACCGCCCGCGCCCTGAATCCGGATCTGCAAATCTTCGCCCGCGCCTCGAGCAAGGGCGTGGAGAAGAAGCTCTTCCGGGCGGGTGCGGACCACGTGGTCTCTCCGTATGCGAGCGCCGCCATCCGGATCACCCAGAACGTCCTCCGGCCGACCATTACCGACTTTCTGGAGCTGGCTCTCTCCGGAAAAGGGATCGACCTGGAGCTCGAAGAGCTGGAGATCCCAGAGGACGCGCCATTCGCCGGAGCGACCCTCATGGACACCAACATCCGCAACGATTACGACCTGATCATCGTGGCCATCAAAAGAGCCGACGGAACGCGCGTGTACAATCCCTCCTCCCTTGAGCCCATCCATCCCGGAGACACCATTATTGCCATCGGTCCGCAAACGAACATGGACCGTCTCTACAAGAGGCTCTACGGCAAGGATCGCAACACGGGAAACCGCGACAACGCCTGACGGGATACCGGAACGGCCCTTAACAAGGTCCTTGCACGGCAAAGACCGCTGAACCCCGAATTTCTCCCATCCAAATCTCCTTCCGTTCCCGGCGCGGATTCCGGGTTTCCGTCACCGACCCCCGCAGATACACACATCACAACTCGCCTCTGTCCGGTCTCCAGTCTCGACGTATTGCCACACCGTGGTGTTTCCTGCGTGGCTATCCTTTTTTTCTCCCCCCTTATTGAAACACACCCCTTTTATGTGCTCTAATTTCTTATGATCCTCATTCCCGGACCAACCGGGCACAACCGAACATGAAAATGTCGCGAGGCGATGGCGGGTGGACGCTGAAGCGCAGGTTTCATCCC
>CAYNCR010000216.1:0-5286 GCA_964395575.1 uncultured Desulfohalobiaceae bacterium | reverse complement strand
GTGGTGGACGGGATCTCCGCGGTGGGCATCTCCCCCTGCCCCATGGACCGCTGGGGGATCGACTGCCTGCTCACCGGCTCGCAGAAGGGCCTAATGCTGCCCCCCGGCCTGGCCCTGATCAGCCTGAGCCCGAGGGCCTGGGAACGAGCCGAGCAAGTAGGCACGGACTGCTTTTACTTCAACCTGATTCAGGAGCGGGACAAGATCCGGGACGGGCAGACCCAGTTCACTACGCCGGTGAACCTCATCTACGGACTGGAGGCGGCCCTGGAGCTCTTCCGGGAAACCGGGTACGAGCAGGTCCAGCGCAAGCAGTGGGCCCTGACCCGCATGGCCAGGGCGGGCATCCGGGCCATGGGTCTTGCCCCCCTTGTTCCGGAATACTATACATGGGGACTAACCAGTTTCCTGCTTCCGGAGGGCGTTGACGGCAAGGCCCTGCTGGACCGCATCGCCTCGGAATACGCCATCTATATGGCGGGCGGCCAGGAGCACCTCAAGGGCCGTCTGGTCCGGATCGGCCACATGGGCTATCTGGACTGGTCCGATCTGCTCGCGGGGCTCTCCGCGCTGCGGGAAGTCCTCTCCCGGGAGGCCCAGCTCGCCGCGGCCCCCGACTTCCTGGACCAGGCCCTTGAAGCCTACCGGGAGGCCTGGCGGGAACCGCTCCCGACGTACGGCGAAAACGCCGGAAACCTGTATCGTGCCCGGGAGGCACTATGAATCAAGACGACAACCCCTTTGAGAACCTGAGTACGCACCGCTCTCCGGAGGAGCGCCGCGAGGCCGCGGAGAAGTACACGGAGAAGGTGACCGGCAGCCCCTTCGAGCCCATGCCCAAGGTGGACATGAGCACCTTCATCATGTCCCTCTCCTCCTCCGTGCTGGTCTACCTCGGGGAAGTGCCTGACCCGGAGAGCGGGCAAACCACGTACAACCTGGACATGGCCAGGCACACCATCGACCTCCTGGGCATGCTCGAGGAAAAGACCAGGGGCAACCTGACCGCGGACGAAGAGGATATGCTGAACAACATCCTCTTCGAGCTGCGCATGAAATACGTGCAGAAATGCTGACCCCGTCTCCGACACTGTCCGGGCCGGTCGTCCCCATGGGAGACCTTTTTTTCACGTTTCGCCGATACGAGGATTTGTGATGCAGGAAAAACTTCGCGCCGCAATCGTGGGCATCAGCGGATACACCGGGGCCGAGCTGGCCAGGCTGCTGGCGGCCCATCCCGGCCTTGAGCTCACCGTTGCCACTTCCAGGGAGCACGAGGGCAAACCCCTCCAGGATCTCTTCCCCTTCCTGCGCGATACCGATATGGGTGATTTGCCCCTGTCCGCTCCGGACACGGAAGCAATCGCCTCGAGCTGCGACATCGCCTTCCTGGCGGTCCCCAACGGCGCAGCCATGGAAATGTCCGCCCTGCTCCTGGACCGGGGAGTCAAGGTGGTCGATCTGAGCGCCGACTTCCGGCTGCGGGAGGACAAGACCTACACCTACTGGTACGGTATGGAACACAGCCGGACCGACCTCCTGCAGGAAGCGGTGTACGGCCTGCCCGAGCTCTACGCCGACCGCATCGCGGGGGCCCGGCTCGTGGCCAATCCCGGCTGCTACCCCAGCTCGGTCATCCTGGGGCTCTATCCCGCCCTGGCCGAGGGATTGATCCATCCGGAGGGCCTGATTCTGGACAGCAAGTCCGGGGCCAGCGGTGCGGGGAAAAAGCTCAAGCCGGATTTCCTCTTCTGCGAGATCGAGAACGACTTCCGGCCCTACGGGCTGGGAGGCGCGCACCGCCACACCCCGGAGATCGAGCAGGAGCTCTCCGGTGTTGCGGGCAGGGACATGACCGTGTCCTTTAATCCCCACCTGCTCCCAGTGGACCGGGGCATCATCTCCACCATGTACGCCGATCCGGCGGTGGGTGCGGATGTGGACGAAATCGCGTCCGCCTATTCCCGCTATTATCGGGACGAGGGCTGGGTCCGCGTTCTTCCTCGTGGGGAAATTCCCGGGCTCGCCGCGGTGCGGGGAGGGATGTATTGTGATATCGGCGTAATCCAGGACCGGCGAAGCGGCAAGATGGTCTTCGTCTCGGCCATCGACAACCTCTGCCGCGGCGCGTCCGGCCAGGCCCTGGCCAACGCCAACCTAATGCTGGGGCTGGATATGGGCGCCGGCCTCGTGCACGGGGTGGTCTAAGAGCCTATCTCGCGCAGAGGCGCGGAGAAGAGTTGACTCACAGAGCCCCTGCTTCTGGCAGGGGCTCTTTTCGTACCATCCCCTTTCTCCCCCTTATTTTATTTGCGTCACTACTACGAACCAATTCCCATCAAGCAGCTAGCGCACCAAGCCTTGACCTATTCCTTACCTATTAATATAGTAATACCATCATTTTGGTAATACATATTTGGAGGTATGGGTATGTCCCGAGAAACACCCACAACCGCATTGACGCAAAAATCCCAGGTTACGCTCCCCAAGCGCATCAGAGAACACCTTGGTCTGTCTCCCGGTGATCAGGTTCGATTTGAAATCGAGGAGGATGCGGTGAGGATCGTTCCCGTCGTTTCCAGGCTTGAGGAAAACTTCGCGAAGGTGACTCCTCGCAGTAAACCCGAAGATTTCCGCCGGCTCAGAGAGGAGTTCGAGCAGGGCGTGGGAGAAGATGTCGGAGAGGAGTCCTAGCTCATGCGTTTCATCGACACCAATGTCTTCCTCCGGTATCTCACCGGCGACGATGAGAAAAAGGCCCAAAATACCCTAGCCCTGCTCAAGCGCCTCGAGCAAAACCAGGAAAAAGCGACCACCAATCTTTTGGTGATCTTTGAAACGATCTTTACTCTGGAGAGGTTCTACAAGGTCGATCGAGGAGAGGTACGGAATCTCCTTCAGCCGATCCTTGAGCTCAGGGGGCTCAAGTTTCGTGAGGCAGACACTGTAATTGATGCGCTGAGCATTTACACCGGCAAAAACATTCCCTTCGCCGATGCCTTCAACGCCGCCTATATGCGTGCCAACAACCTCAAGGAAATCTATAGCTACGACGAGGACTTTGACCGAATCGAAGACATCATCAGGATCGAGCCTCAGAACGATACATCGCGCTAAAATCGGCTCGAAACCTCGGAAAGATTATCCCGCGCAGCGACGCCGAGGCGCGGAGAATAGGCACTGGACACGATTCGTTTTTTTTCAACGTGCGTCGGTTTGGGCGAAGACGTGCCCCTATCCGAGGCGCGAGCGATTGTGAAGCCGCAGTGTATGCTGAATACATGAGGACTTCACAATCGCGCAGCAACGAAGGAGAGGGGTGCGTATTCGTCCAAACCCCAACTTCCACCCCCTCACCCTTCGTCGTTGCGGCGGTCCAAGAGCCGCTTGCTCTTGCCGAAGGTCCGCGGCAGGTCGCCCGGATCCACCACCTGGACCTCGGGGGTGACCAGGAGCTGCTTGCGCAGGGCCAGGGAAACGGCCCGGCCCAGATTGGCGTCCCAGTCCGAGCTCGCCCCGCGCGCCCGTTCCACGTTGAGAAGCATCACGTCCCTGCCCTGATGCCGTTCCAGGACGATCTGATACTCCGATCCCGCCTCGGGGAAGGTCTCCAGGACCTCGGCGATCTGGCCCGGATAGATGTTCACTCCCCGGAAGATGAACATGTCGTCGGAGCGTCCTAGAATCCGGTCGTGCATGGGCAGCTCCAGGCCGCAGGAGCAGGCCCCGGGGATCACGCGACAGAGATCCCGCGTGCGGTAGCGGATCAGAGGCGCTCCCTCCTTGCACAGGGTGGTGACCACCATCTCCCCCACTTCCCCTGGCTCCACCGGCTCCAGGGTATTGGGGTCCACGATCTCCAGGATGTAGTAGTCCGCCCAGTAGTGCAGCCCCTCGTGCGCCGGACACTCCAGCCCGGTCCCTGGGCCGTAGAGCTCGGTCATGCCCGGGATGTCGAAGGTGTCCTCCAGGTCGAAGACCCGCCGCACCCGTTCCAGCATCTTGGGGGTGTGGGGCTCGGAGCCGAAGATGATCCTCTTCAGGTTGACCCGATCCCGCATGCCCAGCCGCTCCACTTCCTCCGCCAGAAGCAGTGCCATGGAGGCTGTGGAGCAGAGGCAGGTGGTCTGCATATCCGTGAGGAACTGCAGCTGGATCTCCAGATTGCCCGGTCCCAGGGGAAGCGCAGTTGCCCCGAAGTGCTCGCAGCCGAGCTGGAATCCGGCCCCTGCGGTCCAGAGCCCGTACCCCACCGCGATCTGCACCCTGTCCAGTCTGGTGAGGCCTGCGAGCTCATAGCAGCGCGCCATCATATCCTTCCAGACGTCCACGTCCCGCTGGGTGTAGGCCAGGATCTTCCGCTTGCCCGTGGTCCCGGAGGAGGCGTGAATGCGGACCACGTCCTCCTCGGGCACGCTCAGAAAGGGAAGGGGGTATTCGCTCTTGAGATCGTCCGCCGTGGTGAAGGGAAGATGGCGCAGATCCTCCAGACTGCGGATCGCGCCGGGCTCCGCCCCGGCCTCGCGCAGCCTGTCCCGGTAGAAGGCATTGCCGCGCCAGGCGTGATCCACGGTCCATTTCAGCCCCTCGAGTTGCCGATTATACAGCTGTTCCCCGCTCAGACGGGGAAGAAATTGCGTGGTTTCGGTCTTGATTGCGTCCATGGTCTCGCTCTTTGCAAAAGCATTTCTTTCTTGCCCACACGGTGCAGCCACTTCCGGATCGACAGAGCCAGAATTTACTAGGAACACTATCTGGCCGCGTGAGCGCAAGCGCCCGCGTTCGGCCTCTTGGCCGCCCGCGCCGACAATCCGGGGTTTTCTGGTGCCTGACCGAAAACCGTGATTGGACAGTAACTATTCACCATCTATGTGAATCCACGGTTCCCTTTTATTCGACGCTGGTGTCTTCATTGCACACAGGCGAGCTTCAGCCGCACGCGGTGAAGAGATTGGAACCGCCCGCTCCCTTCGGTCGCTCGACGAGCGGGACATCCCCGCGGCGGACCGTTGCCGCGGGGATAACGCAGGCAAGCTACGCTTGCCGAACGCATGCCGAGGCGCTAGCCGAGGCTGGTCCTTGTGCCCTGCAACGGTCTGCAGGGCACAAATCACGTCCCTCTGGGTCCCCCATGTCGAGTGAGCGGGAGCGAACGGGCGGTTAATCTTCTGAATACTTACATTGGACGTAACAATCCGGGGTTTTCTGGTGCCTGACCGAAAACCGTGATTGGATGGAAACTTGCCCAGATACAAGGAGACGAAATTTTGAAACCGCAGTGTATAT
>CAYNCR010000215.1:0-5324 GCA_964395575.1 uncultured Desulfohalobiaceae bacterium | reverse complement strand
CACTCCCTTCCAGCATACCCACGAGTTATTCAGGGCACTAGGAGCATACTAGTACTCCCCTCGTGAAAATCTGGAAACACCTCCGGGCTCATTTTTCCTATAGTCCAATTGTCAGAGACAGACGCATGGAACAGGAACTGCATCTGCCAAATAGGGAGGCGGGTCATGCTCAATTATCAAGTCCTGCCCCACAGCCGGAGCAAGGAATGGATCATGCTGCTGCACGGCCTGGGTGGCAGCTCGCAAACCTGGTACAAGCAGCTGTCCGACCTGAACAGCGAATATAACCTGTTGCTCCCCGATTTCTTCGGGCACGGCAGGACGAGAGAAGTCCTGCCGGAATATACCTTCCAGGGGCTGACCGATGCCCTGGCTCAGCTTTTGAGCCATTTGCGGCTGCAGCGGGCACACGTTATGGGCATTTCCCTGGGCTCAGTCCTGGCCTGTGCTCTGGCCCTGCACCACGGCCACCGGATCAAATCCATGATCCTGGGCGGAGCCGTGCAGAACATGAACCTGCAAACCAGGGCGCTCCTGTATTCGGCCAAATATCTCAAGCACGGCGTGCCCTATATGTGGCTTTACAGGTTCTTCGCCTGGATCATCATGCCCGGTCCGGCTCAGCGCAAAAGCAGAGAGATATTTTCCAGGGAGGCGGCTCATCTGGGCGGGACAGAATTCAAAAAGTGGCACAGGCTCCTTCTGGATTTTCCCGAGTTTTGCCGAAGTTTCCGGGATCCGGAGTTATGCCGAGTGCCCAAGCTGTTTATATCCGGCGAACAGGACTATCTCTTCCTGCCGCATGTCCGGGATCATGTGGCCCGGGATCCCAATTCCGAGCTGCATGTCGTCCCCGGCTGCGGGCATGTCTGCAACATACAGGCTCCGGGTGAGTTCAACCGGGTGGCTCTGCACTACCTGAGCTACGCGTCCGAATTCTCCATGGAAGGTGTTCCTTTCTGGCAGGAGGTGCCGCAGCTCTCCACAGCCTAGAATGAGTTGAAGGTTCATAACTTCTTTCGCTTCTTTGTTGCTCAAAAAAAAGTTCGTTTCCGAATGGAAACGAACTATACTACGAGTTTGATTTTTTTTCCCGCTTGACTCTTGAATTTTTCAAGCATCCTGCCTGATATTTCGACTCCGACAAGGCCAAGATTTATCATGAAACCCAACTCGCGGTGATTCCCTTAATAAATCAGCAAGTTAAAAGCATTTTCATACAAAAAAAAGACCCTCTTTTTGTTTACCCTTCCGAGCTCGAGCGGGAAAAGGGATTGAAGAACTGAATCCACTCTTTCAAGCTGTGAATATTGTCACGCTGATAACCCACATAGGATTCAAAGGGCACCACGAATCCGATGGAAAACATATACACTTCCAGCTCGCTCTTCACATGTTGCCCTGCATACATATTCGAGTCGTGCTCGAAATAGTCTGTCGAGGTCAGATTGTGGCTCTCCTCCGGGCCGATCTCGAAGTCCTCGCCCCGGAAATAGGCCCCGCCGATGTCGATGCGGCCCCCATTGTCCAGATGGTATCCCAGCCCCGCTCCGTAGAGATGCATATCCGGGATAGGGGTATTGAAATCGAAATACTCCTTCCTGACCGAGCTCTCCCTGTACTCGTATCCCAGGCGCAGGTCCAGCCAGTCCAGGAGACCGATCTCCGCGCCCACGCCCCAGTCCAGGGTGTCCTTGAAATGCCTCGGCGTGGTCAGGGTCTTGGGGCCGTCCGTGTGTCCGGAAAGCTTGGCGATCTGAAGCATCTGGATCTCCTGGTCGAAATGGTACACATCCTCATCCCGCATGGACCATTCAGACCACTTGAGGTCGAACATCAGGTCCAGGCGATCGACAGGGCTGATCCTGATGCCGCCCTGCACGCGCCTGGGGAAAACCACCTCGTGGGTCACCGTGCCCGTTTGTTGCGGAACCGGATTGGTGGGCATGTTGAGCATGGCCGAGGTCCTGCGCACTCCCCAGGGGCCCTGCCCGTACCAATGGACCATCTGCTGAAAATCCTCGCTGTACTCGATCTTGAAATCACCGCTCAATTCCGCTTCAATCGGGCTCTGGTACACCAGGCCCAGGCCCAGCCAGTCCCAGGGCTCGTACAACAGGCCCAGATTGTAGTTGGGAGTGAAGTCGTCGCGCAGGGAGAGCTTGATTTCGGCCACGGCCTCCCAGGGGTGAATCCCGCCGCCGTACAGGGGCTCGTCGTAGTAGAGATAGGTCCAGGGGGGGATGGCCATACCCTCGGTCGCTTCGCCCAACTCCCGGGTCAAGGCGGTCAAATCGTTGGGGCTGCGCGCCTTCGTTTCCGCTCCCATGGCGGTCTGCCCCACCCCAACGCTCACTCCGAGGGACAGCTCGTCGGTTACCTGATAGCTGGCGGATGGGGCCTGATAAATCAGATGCTGCTGATAGGCGCGCTTACTGCCGTATTGGGTGGGATCTCCGGAGCCGCTGTGATTGGCTCCAGTGGCATACGGGGTGTACATGCCCGTGGCCAGGGTCCATCTGGAGTCTTCGGGCTGGTGAACCAGGCTCGTGCGCGGGGAAATCTGGAAGTTGATCGGCCTGTCATAGATGGGGATATACATCACACCGCTCTCCGCGGTGCCCTCGGCTTTCAGCTCATCAGCGCTGATTTCGTCCCGCCCGGGCTGATCCTCGTACACCGGATCAGCAAAATGATCCCAACTCTCTTGCTGCAGCCATCCCTCGAAATCCGAGTTTCCCCGCACAGTCGTCTTTTTTTTCATTTGGGGAACAGTCACTCCCTGGTGCCACCAGTTTCCCTCCTCGAACTCGGAAAGGCCCGCGGGATTGTAGTGGATGGACATGTGCCCGGGAGGATTGGCGGTAACCGCGTTTCCCAGGGTCAGGGCCCGGGTGGAGATGGTCATCTGCTCGATATAGGTGGCCCAGGCTGGATCCGGCCGGACAAGGAATGCGGAAAGCAGAAGCAGAAAAAAAACAGCCAGGGGAACACGTCTCTTATTGCGCACACATTTCAACACCAATCCGCACATGCCCATACCAGCACCTCGACAGAACGGTTTCAGAAGGGCTCCATCTCAACGCTCTGCGAAAAAGGGGTCAACGCATGTCGAACTCCAAGGGAATACGCAGGGACAGGCCGAAATCCTGACTGTCGTTGGTTAACCCCTTGCTGACACCTATGATAATGGTTCGCTCCGGAGTAATCCTCCAGGATGTGGAGAGGCTGAGGCTGGAGGAAATGGTCTCTCTCCCGGTGGTGCTGCTTCCGTCGGCCCAGTGATATTTCGTGGGGTAGCTGTAGGAGTAGGAATAGCTGATGGACATGGAGGTCCTGTAGGAAAGCGCGTATCCGAACCCCACGTTCCCGCTGATCGATCTGCCGGGCTCCACCTTTTCCAGCCTGCCCTGTTGCCTGTTCTGGCCGATATCGTCCTTGGGGAAGCTTTGACTGTAGGAAAGGCCTCCAAAGACATTCACCGGATCGATGGGGTGCGAGAGAGAAACGCCTCCGGAAAGGCTGTACAGGCCGCTCCCGGTGCTCAGCTCCTGCTGCGGGTTAGTCTCGTATTGCCCCCTGCCGGTGGGCATGCTGAGATTCAGATTGAAGATGGGGGCGGGCCAGCGGTTATTCGCTTTCCAGGGCTGATGCTTCACGCCCACGGAGATGTCCCCCAGATCGGTAATTGTCTTTTCCCGGTCCGTGCCCATCTTGTCGTATTTATAGACAAAGGGGACACTCGCGCTCACTGTGACGTTCTTGCGCAGGGCTGTGGAGACGGACACACTGCTGGTGAGGTTGTGGTTGGCCTTGTATTCCACATCAAAGTTTTCCCGGATTACATCGGAGGAGTAGTAGGAATAGCTGACACTGAGGTCCATGCTGAGCATTCCCTTCTCCATGAGGGTATATTCCCTGCCCGCGGCCTCGAGGATGTCCTCCTCCTCCTGTTTCTTCTCCTCCTCGGTCATTTGCAGCTTTTCCCGGGCCTCGCCCTCCTTTTCCAGCTGCTCCACCTTTTCCCGCAACTCCCTCAGCTCCTGATAAATGGCCTCCTTATCCTCTGGGACCGGACGTTCTTCCGCAGCTTCCTGTTTCGGCTCAGCCTTTGTTTCGGCCTCTTCCCCGGCCGTATCCGGGCTTTTATCGCCCTCTTGCTGCTCCTCGCTTTGTCCGCCCAGAGCGGGTCCGCCCTGGGCCCGGGAATCGGGCTCTTCCTCGGAGGAATCAGATTCCCGGTCAGCCTCCTCGTCTTTCTCATTTCCTTGTCCGCCGAGCGAGGGGCCGGATTGGGCCTGCGTATCGGCCTGTTCCTCCTGAGCCAGGGCGGGACGGGCGGAGTCGTCCTCGGCCCGGGTCGAGCCGACAGGACATAGCACCAAGACCACAGCCGGAATGAGGCAGAAGATAATAGCGCGTCCGAGCAACAGGCACCTTCCTCAATTGTTAAGTCACAACTTACCCTTTTCCGCAGTCATGTGGGCAAAACATCTTGCAAACTGTGAGCCCCGGGATTGTTGAATGGTATTGGTTTATTGTTGTTTGTTCTTGGTCTACACGGGAACAAAGGGGTATACTGCAAATGCCGGATAAGAAAGCAATCCATCCCTGGCTTACCATGGCTAAGCACCTCCAGCTCAACCTCCCCATAGACCAACACCTAGCGCTTGTAGGACTCACCATCCCGATCCAGGGATTTGTGTCGACGCGTGCGGGGAACCGAAATGCGGGTCGCCTCTGGAGGAAAGAGCATCCACCGCTCCTCCTGTGGGGTAATATAGCGCATATCCTTCCGGCTTAAGCTCAAAAGGCTCAAGGTGTGGCGTTTTTGCGGATCCACCATGAACAGAACGTTCTCATACCACATGTCCTTAAAAGCCTCCCTGGTATAGGTGGAATGCCCTCTCCAGGGATCGGCCAGGAAGGCCCTGCCGTTCTTGATGCCCCGAAAAACCACGAAGTGCTGATACCCGAAGAGCTCGATGGGCAGGACCACCGGAACCTCGAGATCCTCGAGATCCTCCATGTTGGCCCGGAAGCCCTGCCCCTCGTATCCCAGAGCGTCCACGAACCGCTTCATGTCCAGCATGGAAAAGGCGCGCCTCTTTTCGATGGCCTCCACGTCGCCGTAGGTGAACAAGCCGTGGATGACCTGCTCCTCGGAAAAGTTCTCGCCCAGATGGTAGTTGAGCAGGGTGGCGACCGTGGCCGCCCCGCAGCTGTAGTCCTTTTCCTGCATCACCAGATGCCGCTCTTTCATCTCCTTGGCGGGTTCGATGTAGGTATTGAGCAGCACCCGCTCCTGTGCATCGGGAACAGTG
>CAYNCR010000214.1:0-5336 GCA_964395575.1 uncultured Desulfohalobiaceae bacterium | reverse complement strand
TCGCCGGGAGAGGGGATTCCGACCACGGGATTGACGAAGATGCTTGCGCTCGCCTTCCGGGCGGCATCCAGGATCATTTCCTTGTGGGCGCAGTGGAGCGGCTTCTCCGTATGGAAGCCGATTACGTTGCGCCATCCCCTGCTGGTGAAGAGCCTGTGCGTCTCCGAAGGCGGAATCCTGAGCTCGGGAAAGTCGTAGTGGGGCGGGGGATGGATGCCCTCAATACGGCCTCCCACGTAATAGGTGTGCATCTTGTGGTAGAGGTGGAAGACCGAGGGGTGTTTGTCAGCGTCCTCGGTCCCGAAGATGCTTCGGGCTTCCAGGCGCTTGTCCGGACACCAGACGTCCTCCACGTGGAGGATGGCCAGCAGGAAACCCTCCTGATCCAAAAGCGAGAGCGGGGTCCCGGGCTCGAGGCTGCGAGCCAGGTTCTCCGGAACGTCGAGGCATATGGGCATGGGCCAGAGCCATCCCTCGGGAAGCCGGCCGCTTTCCAGAACGGACTCGTATTCCTGTTGGTTGAGGAATCCGTTCAAGGGGTAAAAGGCCCGGTTGCACAAGAGCTCCAGGTCGCAGAGCTGCCCTTCGTTGAGATTCAGGCTCAGATAGTTCACAGCCTGGGACTTGATGTGCTCCACACGCCGGAAATGCACCAAGAGGCTCTCCGAGTGCCAGTTCATTCCTCCTCCTTGTCGGAGCTGTTCTTTTGAGCAACCCGGACCCGCTCCAGGACTTTCTGGTAGTAGACCTGTTCTTCCTGGAGATGGATCGGCGTTCTGCGCTGTTCGTTCAGCTTGGTGATATAGAGGTTCAGCTTCTGGACCTTTTGGTAGAGCGTGCGCTCGTCCTGACAGTCCTGAAGCATCTCCTTGATGTCCGCTATCTCCTTGCGCTGCTGCACCTCGGGGGACACATAGTCCGCGTTTTTCAAAATGCGGTAGGCCATGCGCAGCTCGGACGGGATGTGGGAGTCGTCGTCCAGCTCCAGGCGCTGTCCTTCCCCGGGGAGGTTGTCCAGCTCGCCCTCGCGCTGGGCCTGGCGGATCTTGTTCTCCGCGATTTGCTGCAGGGCGATGAGTTCCTTGCTCATGGCTCCCTCCTTCCATCTTGGGGCGAACAAGTGGGAGGATCGCGGCGAGGGCGCCGGCGTCAGGGGTTAAGGGGTTCGAGCGGCAACGTAGGCCTGAAGCCTGTCCATGCCTTCGGCGATGCGATCCAAGGAGGTAGCGTAGGAAAAGCGGATATAGCCCTCACCGTTGTGGCCGAAGTCGATGCCGGGTGTTACGGCGACTCCGGCCTTTTCCAGGATATCAAAGGCGAGCTGATAGGAGTCGCTGTCAATATGCCCGGCATGGGCCAGAATATAAAAGGCCCCGGTGGGATCGGTGCCCACGCCGAGTCCCATTTCCCGCAGCCTGTCCAGCATGTATCTGCGCCGTTCGTCGTAGGTCCTGCGCATGTGCTCCACATCCGGCTCCGCCTCGCGCAGGGCGGCGAGACCGGCCCGCTGGACGATGGAACCTGCGCAGATGAAGAGATTCTGGGCCATCTTCTGGATGGGCCGAACGTACTGATGGGGAGCGATGAGATAGCCCAGCCTCCAGCCGGTCATGGCGAACCGTTTGGAAAACCCGTTGAGCACGAAGGCGTTGTCCGTGAACTCCAGGGCGCTTCTTTCCTCACCCTTGTAGGTCAGGCCGTGATAGATCTCGTCGGAGACGAGGCAGTGGCCCGTCTCAGCAAGCTCCTGCATGAGCTCGGGTGCCATGAGGGTCCCCGTGGGATTGCCCGGCGAGTTGAGCATTACCGCCCTGAGCGCCTCGCTGCCGCTTCGACGGATAGCATCCAGGGAGATGTGGAACCCTTCCTCGTCCCGAACGGGAATCGCACGGGGAGTGCCGTCGGCAAAGGCGATAAAGTTGGCGTAGCAGGCATAGCCCGGATCCGGAACGGCCACTGACTCGCCGGCCTCCAGAATGGCGGCGAAGCAGAGCAGAAGGGCCGGGGAAGTCCCCGAGGTAACCACAATCTGTTCCGGTTCCACGCTGACGCCGTACTTGCGGCGGTACTCCGCGCAGATCTCCTCCCGGAGCTCGGGCAGACCCTGGCTGTGCGTGTACCCCGTTTCTCCCTGCTCCAGGGCCTGGCAGGCGGCGTCCTTGACGCACTGGGGGGTATCGAAGTCCGGCTCCCCGATCTCCAGATGCACAATGTCCTCGCCCCTGGCCTCCAGGCGCTTGGCGGCCTCCAGAACATCCATGACCAGAAAGGGCTTGATGGCCTGACTCTTGCTGCTTGCGGGCATGCTCTGCTGTCCGTTGGTTGATCAGGCCGTAGAAATTTTTCAACGGCCTGTTTGATTCGGATTTTTCAACAGACTCCGATGGTAGTGCGGGCGCGAGGCGGCGTTTCGGCAGTGGGGGCTACTCCATGTCCCAGTCCGTGCCCTGTGGCCCGTCCTGAAGTGTGATCCCCTTCTCCGCCAGCTGATCCCGCAGGGCATCCGCCCGGGAGAAATCCTTGTTTTGTCTGGCTTCCTGGCGCTCCCGGATCAGGCGCTGCACCTCGTCCAGGTCTAAGCCGTATTTCTTGGCCTTGAATCGCCGCAGCTCGTCCAGGAAGGTTGCGGGGTCCCTGTGGAATACGCCCAGGGTGTCGCCGGTGGAGCGGATGTGCTCCAGGATATTTTGCAAGAGCTCGTGGCCCTGACTGGACCTGCGCCAGCCCTTGTTTTCCAGCATCCTGTTCCCCAGACGGATAAGGCTGAAAATGTTGCCCATGCAGGCGGCAGTATTCAGATCATCGTCCAGGTGATCCTGCGATTCCTGCATGAGCTGCCCGGCCTCCTCCGTGATTTCCTCGGGCAGGGGCGTGTCCTTGCCGCCGCTCTGTTCCAGGGCGAGGCTCATGTTCATGCGGGCCTGGTAGATGCGCTTGAGCGCCTTTTCCGCGTCCTGCATGGCCGGCCAGGTGAAGTCCAGCGGGCTGCGGTAGTGCTTGCCCAGCAGGAAAAAGCGGAGAACTTCGGGCGGGTGCTCCCGGAAGACGTCTTCCACTGTGACGAAATTGCCCAGGGACTTGGACATCTTTTCGCTTTCCACCTGGACGTAGCCGTTGTGCATCCAATAGCGGGCGAAGGTCCCCCCGCTCACGGCCATGCTCTGGGCCCGCTCGTTTTCGTGGTGGGGGAAGATGAGATCCTGTCCGCCGCCGTGAATGTCGAAGGGGATGCCGAGCAGCTTTTCGCTCATGGCCGAGCACTCGATGTGCCATCCCGGCCTGCCCTCACCCCATGGGCTGTTCCAGGAAGGCTCACCCGCTTTGGCCCGTTTCCAGAGAGCGAAGTCCAGGGGATCCTCCTTCTCGTCGTCGGGATCTATGCGGATTCCCGCCTTGAGCTCTTCCACATCCCTGCCGGAAAGGGTGCCGTAGTCGGGAAAGGATCGGACCCGGAAATAGACATTGCCCTCGGTGGTGGCGTAGGCGTACCCGGCATCCAGGAGCTTGCCGATCATGGCCTGCATATCCTGGATGTGCTCCGTGGCTCTGGGTTCAAAGTCGGCCCGCAACACATCCAGGCGGCTCATGTCCTCGCGGAAGGCTTCAATATACTGTTCCGCGATTTCCTCGGAGCTGCGGTTCTCCTCTGAGGCCCGGTTGATGATCTTGTCGTCCACATCCGTGAAATTCCGGACAAAGACGACAGTGTATCCCCTGGCCCGCAGGGTGCGGACCAGCACGTCGAAAACCACAGCTGCCCGGGCGTGGCCGATATGGCTTACATCATAGGCGGTGACGCCGCAGACATAGAGGGCCACCCTGCCCTCTTCGCGGGGCTCAAAGGGCTCCTTGCGCCGGGTCTCGCTATTGTAGATCCGCATGAATCTTCCCCGTGGCTGCTGGTTCTCGGAATGGAAGTGCTGGTGGCTTAAGCGTAGAACGCCTCAAACTGCAACCGGATTCACGGTGCAAGGCGCCCGATCGGATCCGCCGAACGAAGTCGGGATCAGCCCGACATTGCTCCCACAATCTGGGCCACAGCCTTAATACCTTTGCCCTGTCCTGTAAACCCAAGGCCCTCCTCGGTGGTGGCCTTCACATTGACCTGTTCCGGAAGCAACCCGGTGAGATTGCAGAGATTTTTCTTGATGGCTCCCTTCTGGGGTCCCATTTTAGGGGTCTCACAGATAATGCTCAGATCCAGATGGGATAGGCGGAAGCGGTCTTGATGGGCCATGGCGAGCGTTTCGGACAGGAGCATGGCGCTGTTGATGCCCTCATAGGCCGGGTCCGAATCCGGAAAGTGGTCCCCGATATCCCCGCGTCCCAGACAGCCCAGAATGGCGTCTATGAGAGCGTGAAGGGCGACGTCCCCATCGGAGTGGGCTTCCACCGAAGGCGCGTCTGGAATGCTGACACCGCCCAGTTTGAGGCCACGGCCCTCACCATAGCGGTGCACGTCGTAGCCCCAGCCTGTGCATATCCGTGCCTGACGCGGCTGCTGTTCATCCATCACGGACAGATCCTCGGGTGTGGTGATTTTTGTGTTGCCTTCCTCGCCCCTCACGAGGGTGACCTCCTCGCCGAGCCATTCCAGGAGGGTGGCATCGTCGGTGCACTCCAAATCGCGGGTCAGCGCCCATTCATGGGCGGACAGGAGCTTTTCGCGCCGAAACCCCTGGGGCGTTTGCACGGCGTAGAGCTCGTCCCGGGGCGGAGTGCTTTGCACCACATCCCCCTGGAAACGCTTGATGGTATCCGTGACCGGCACCCCGGGGACGACACCATGCGAGCCACGGCTGAGCCCATCGATAACGCGCTGTACCAGGGGGGCAGTGAGAAAGGGCCTGGCGGCATCGTGAATCAGGATGTGGCTGCCCTGCGAGGGGAGGGCGTGCAGCCCGGCGAGAACGGAGTCCTGTCTGCGGTTCCCGCCCTCGGCAAAGGCGAGGTCCAGGCCGAGCGTCTCTCTCCGGGCCGCTTCCCGGGTCCACTGCGCGTGTTCCTCCTTCTCTTCCGGAGGAAAGACGAAGACAATGCCTTCCACAGCGGGAACCGCGGCGAAGACGCGGACGGCATGCCAGAACAGCGGCAGATCGCGCCAGTTCAGGAACTGTTTTTTCGGTCCGTGCGAGCCGAGCCGGCTGGAGCGTCCGGCAGCAAGAAGGATGGTCCAGGTCTGCATAGCGATGCCGGGATGTTTAGGAGGAACGGGTTGAACGTGGGGGATTGCCGAAAATTGACTGGCGAGGCCCGCCTGGCCGTCTTTTTTTGTATGAAGATGCGTTTAACTTACTGATTTATTGGGGGAATTGTCCGCAAGGCGAAGGCGGATG